>CANPZH010000071.1 GCA_947589335.1 uncultured Clostridia bacterium
GTAGAGGAAGATGGTGTTGAGCACGCGGCGGTGGACGATGGAGGCGTCGAAGGGGCGCATGATGAAGTCGGTCGCGCCGAGCTCGTACGCCCGCTCGATCTGCGCGGACGCCGTCTCCGCAGAGACCATGATCACGGGGAGCTCTTCGATGAGACGGGTGCGGTTCATCTCCGCAAGCACTTCGAAACCGTCTTTCTTGGGCATCACGATGTCGAGAAGGACGAGGGAAAATTCGCTCCCCCGTTCCGCGAGGATCTGAAGGGCGGCCTCGCCGTCCTCCGCCTCCGTCACGCCGAACTCGTCCGCCAGCATATCCGCCAGTATGGAACGGTTCATCTCGGAATCGTCTACGATCAGGATCTTTTCCTTTTTCTGCCCTTGCTCCATCTTCCCGTCATCCCGTTACAGGTTTATTTTTTCGAAAAGAACGCGTCCTCTTCCGCTTTCGTCGTCAGTTTTTCGCGGATCAGTCCCTGCGCGATGAGGTCGTCCGTCCCCTGGTAGGGCTCGGTGTAGTCCTCTTCGGGACGGTCGGTACGGACGATCCCGCGCTCCTCCATGACCCGTGCGATCAGCTCGATCGAGAGGCGGAGCCGCTTCTCGTTCTTGATGCGGAAGAGGCAGGGCGTATCTTCGCTCGACTTGTTGGCGGAAGCGTCTTCCACCTTGTAGCGCGTTTCGGCGAACTCGGCGGGATCGAGCGGGAGGAAGAGGCAGAGCGTGTTGCCGCGGAAGCCGATCTTCGCAACGCTGTCGCCCGAAGCTCTGTACGTCTCGCGCTTCCAGCTGAGACGGTCGTGCACCTTCTTGTAGGAGAGAAGTTCGTTCTTGATGGCGGAATAATATTTCTTGGTGTCCTCGTCCGCCTGGATGACCTTCGCGCGGAAGCTCCTGTCGTAGCGGATCACATCCTCTGCGGGCTGCGCGGAGGGACGGACAACGGAGACGGTGTAGGAAGCCGTCTTGCCGAGATAGCTCACCTTGACTTCCTTCTCGCCCTCCTCCGAAAGATCGGGCGCCTCCACCTCGTAATCGGAGAGCTCCTCGGTGTAGGGCTCTGCGTCGTAGTCCGCCGTGACGATCAGCCCCGAGCAATTGAATTCCTCGCCCGTGACAAACTCGCGGCGGACGACGGAAGCGTCGAGGGTGATCCCGGTGAGGGCGCGCCCTTCGGCGACGAACACGGGATAGGTCTGCACATAGTCGCCGTAATGCACGACGACGTTCGTCATGCCCTTGGCGGAGAGATCGGGAGCGTCGACGGTGAAATCCGTCACCCGTTCTTCATAGGGCTCCGCGTCGTAGTGCGCGATCACGCCGAGGCCGGCGCTGTCGAACGTCTCGCCGACGGTAAAGTCCGCGCGGACGGCGTCGAGGTCGAGGTCGATGCCGATGAGCTTGCGCTCTGCGGCGGGAAGGACCTCAACGGTGTAATATTCCGCGAAGTCTCCGCGGCGGATGATGACCTGCTTTTCGCCTGCCGTATCCATCGCGGGGGTGTCGACGGTGTAGTCGTACACTTCCTCGGAGAGGGGTTCGCGGTCAAAGAGCGCCCGCACGATAAGCCCGCTGCAGTTGAACGCCTCGCCGGCGGTGAACCGTCTCTGGACGGCGGAGACGTCGAGGGAGAGACCCACGCACGTTCTCGCCTTCTCCTTCTCGGCGACTTCGATGGTGTAGTATGTCGAATATCCGCCGTAGCGGACGGTGACGTTCGGTCTTCCCGGGCGATCCATTGCGGGCGGATCGACGGTGTAGCCCGTGACGGTCTCCGTCGAGGGTTCGCTGTTATAGCTTGCGGTGACGACGAGCCCTTCGCACTCGAATGCCTCGCCCACCGTGAATCTGCGTTTGACGACCGCGGCGTCGACCGATATACCGACGATAGAATGGTCTTTCTCGGTCTCCGCGGCGTGGGTGACGAGAATATTCTGCTTTCTCTTGGACAGGGCGTGCTTGCGCACGGTGATGAGGATGAATGCCACAAGCGCCAATGCGACAAGTGCCATCTCCGCCAGCATCAGCACAAGAACCGTCGTAGAGACAGTCCAGTCGAGATCCACCCCGAAAATGGTGACCGCATACAAATTCGACATAGCGTAACTCCTTTTTTCCCGAACCGTCGCGGGAATGGCTTTTCCGTATTTTTGCAGGGTCAATTTGCAAATTCCCGCATACACCTGTATTATAATCCTATTTCGGACAAAATGCAATTATTTCATACACTTTTGGATAAAAAAATTTGCCCGCGGGGCAAAAATTTTTGGAAAAATGCCCGTTTTCGACCCCGTTTTTCCAATCCGTCCCCTCCCGCGGGCATTCGCGCGTGAATCAATCGTTCAGCCGGGTGAACAAAAGCGGCCCCGTCCCGCCGCCGCGGAGCGCAAAAATTGACATGGAGCGGAAAACCGCAGACCGACAGGTGATAAAAATGTAACATGGGGGCGGCAGACGGAATGGGGCGAAAGAGAGAAAATGCCGCGCCGCACCGAATTCTTCGGTGCGGCGCGGCAACGGAATGTTCCCGTGTACTTATTCCTTTATATTGGGAAAGCCCGCGATCGCCTCTGCGACGTCCGCACCCGCCCCGACCGCCTGCAGCAGCTTCCACCAGGCGGCGCGCGCCTCCGTCCAATGCGGAGTGATCTGATAATAGTCACCGAGATAGCGGCTGAATATGTCGTATTCCGTCATCAGGGCGTCGCTTTCATACGGGTCGCGCTCGAGCTTGCGCACGGGGAGATAGGACGACGTCGTGACCGCGCGCGTATAGTCTTCCTCGCCGATGAAGCGGATGAATTCCTTCGCCGCGGCGGCGCGCGCTTCGTCATGGTTATCGAAGACGCCGAATCCCCAGATGCCGCCCTGCAGAGAGGGCTCCTTTCCCTCCTCGGCGGGGAATGCCATCGGGAAGATGGAGGCGGCGAAGTCGGGATGGGAGATTGCCTGGTTCAGCTCCGCAACGACGTTCCAGCAGAAGGACATGGCAAGCTCTCCCTCGCAGAACGCCGCCTGCTCCTCTCCCCCGTTCATATCGGGGGCGAAGCGGATCCCCTCCGTCCGCGCAAGGCGTTCAAGCGCCTTGATGTTCTCTGCGCTGTCGACCGTGTAGACCTTCCCGTCCGCGAACGTTCCGCCGTACAGGTTGTTGACGAGCGCGCGCGTGCCCTGGTCGCCGCCCTGCCCGTTGCAGTAGATCGCGGCGACGTCACGGTCGAACCCCTGTTCTTTGTTATAGGCGTCGATGGCGGCGACGGCGTTCCAGAAGTCCTCCGTCGTCCAGGTGTGGCTCTCTTCGTCGATATACTGCCATGCGCCCGCTTCCCGGAAGAGATCGCTGTTGATCGCCATGCAGTGCGTCGTCATGCAGAGCGGATAGATGTAGTACGTTCCGTCCTTGCGGCATGCCCTTTCGACGCTTTCATAGATGTCCTCCGTCTCCTCCCCTTCCCACAGATCGTTGAGCGGGAGCATATAGCCGCCGGCGCCCCAGTTCGCCACGAGGCGCTCGGGGCCCTCGAGAATGAGATCGGGCGCGCGGTCTTCGGCGATCGCCTGCGCCACTTCCGCGTCCCCCGTGGTGTAGTCGACGGTCTTGATGACGATCGAGACTTCGGGATGCACGCGGCGGAACGCGTTGATGAGCGGGGCGAGCGAGTTGGCGTTCCCCCATTCGCCGATGGGATAGGTCCACAGCGAGATCTCCGTCTCTGCCTTTCCGCCGTTTTCCGTGCCGGAAGAGGCAGGCGCGCACGCCGCCGCGGAGAGCAGAAGAAGGGAAGAGATCAAAACGGGCGCGATCTTTTTCATGATTCCTCCTGGTCCTTGCCGAAATATTTTGCAAGGATCTTGCAGACGAGAGACATGTCGATGGGTTTTGCCGTGTGGGCGTTCATGCCGCACGCAAGGCAGCGCGAAACGTCGTCCGAGAAGGCGTCTGCGCTCATCGCGATGATGGGGACCGTCGCCGCGTCGGGACGGTCCATTGAGCGGATCGCCACAGTCGCCTCATATCCGTTCATCACGGGCATGCGGAGATCCATGAAGATCGCCTCGTAATAGCCCGGCTCGGAGGCGGCAAACAGGTCTGCGCACAGCTTGCCGTTCTCCGCCGATTCGACGACGAGCCCCACTTCGGAGAGCAACTCCGTCGCGATCTCGCGGTTGAGGTCGTTGTCCTCGGCGAGGAGCACCCGCCTCCCGCCGAAATCGTAGACGGCAGGCTCCTCAACGGGCTTGCGCTCGCCCTCCGAGCGCTCGAAATCGAAGACGAGGTAGAACTCCGTCCCCTCGCCGGGGCGGCTGTTCAGCCCGATCGACCCGTGCATGGCGTCCACGAGGTGCTTGGTGATCGCCATTCCGAGCCCCGAACCCTCGATCTGCCGCACTCTGCCGTCATCTTCGCGGGCGAACGCCTCGAAGACCTTCGCCTGGAATTCCTCGCTCATGCCGATCCCGGTGTCCCGTACGGAGAAGCGCACACGTACATAGTTTTCGCCCTCGGGGGAATCTTCCTCGCGGCAGGAGAGCGAGATCTTGCCCCCCTCCGGCGTGAATTTCACGGCGTTGCCGAGGAGGTTGAGCAGGATCTGGTTGAGCCGCACGCTGTCGCAGCGGACGAATTCGCAGGGCAGCTCGGTATGATCGGTCTCGAAGATCTGCTTCTTCGTCTGGATCTGCGGCTGGACGATGGTGACGACGCCCTCGAGCGTTTCGCTGAGGGAGATCGTCTCGGGATGAAGATCGAGTTTCCCGCTCTCGATGCGGGACATGTCGAGGATATCGTTGATGAGCCCGAGCAGATGACGGCCGGAGGCAGAGATCTTTTCGAGGCAGTGTTTGACCTGTTCCTTGTCGTCGAGATTGGCGTTCGCGATCGCCGTCATGCCGACGATCCCGTTCATGGGCGTGCGGATGTCGTGGCTCATGTTGGAGAGGAAATCGCTCTTGGCGCGGCTTGCCTGTTCCGCGGTGCGGCGCATCTCCTCCAATTCGCGCATGTGCCGCCTGAGGAAGCGGAGATAGAACGCGAACACGGCGGCAAGGGTCGCAAGAAGGAGGGTACAGCTCAACGCCGCCGCGATGATCCACGTCCTGCCGAGGGCGTTCACCGTCGTATCGATGGGGCCGTACGGCAGGAAGAGCAGCAGATACCAGGGAGAGCCGGGCAAGGAGGTCTCATACACGAACCGCCGCTGACCGTCGAGGGTGAACTCCGCCGAGAAGACCCCGTCCTCCGCCATCGAAGTTTTCAATGCCTCGATGTATTCCTCTTTCGGGACCTTCTCGCCGTTCATGCGCGTCTCGCCGTAGCGATCCGTGACCCGTTGGAAGTAATTGACGTCGTCGCTCTCCGTTCCGTCATAGATGAGGATCCGCCCCGAAGCGTCGATGATGAAATAGTAGGTGGGCATGCTGTCTGCGTCCGCGGCGAGCGTGTCGCGGATATACGAGATGGGCAACGCGGCAACGAGCGCGATGCTCTTCCGCCCGTCCGCCATGTCGTAGGCGGCGGGAACGCCCATGATGACGAAACTGTCTCCGTAGCGGTCCGTCCCGCTCGTGATCGACTCCGCTCCGCCGCGGAGCGCGCCGAGGAAACCGGCCTCATCGTCCATCGTGAGGAGACTGCCGTAGAGCATCTCCAGCGTGCCGTCGTCCGCGCACAGGGCGAGATGATCGAACCCGCGCAGCCGCGCCTGATGGTTGAGCAGGACCCTGCGCGTCTCCCCGTCCATCTCGCGCTCGGGAGGGACGGCGTCGGCAAGGGTGCTCACCTGCGTCAGACGGAATTCAAAGGCGGTCCCGAAATGGGCGGAGGTCTGCTCGCTCGTCTCCGCCATATAGAGAGAGCCCAGTTCGCCCACGGCGTCTGCGCCCATTTTGTTCATGAAATATGTCATGAGCGACACGACCGCGACAAACAAAAGCGCGACGCTTGCAATGCCGGCGATCAGAAAACGGATCGCATTGTTTTTCACGGTTGTTGCCCTCCCCGATTTTTTGTATTGTACTTTGCATTATATCACGAAATTTTCGCGATGTAAAGCATTCTCAGGCCCTCCTCCGCCCGCCTGACGCGATTTTTTCTGCCTCTCTTTCGTAGAAATCCGCCCGCTTGGAGGAGATCTACCCCTTTCGGTCCATCGGCGTTACCCTCTTGCGGCATGCGATTTTCAGCAAAAGGACCGATATCGCCGCCGTGATCGTTTCCGCGATCGGGAACGTCCACCACACCAAACTTAAAACATCGCGAAAAAGCGTAAAGCAATAGGCGACGGGAAAAACAAGCAAACACAGCCGCAAAAATGAGATCAGGAGCGGAAGGAGAGCGTATCGGAATGCTTGCAACACTCCCTGAACGGCAACGCTCACCGCCATAAAGACATAGCCGATGCTTGCGATCCGGACTGCATATACGACAACTCTTTGAATTTCATCGCCGCCCGCACCGTCTGCCATGGCAAACAGCTTGGCAAGCGGCCCCGCAAGGCTTTCAAATAATACGGTGATAACAAGCGCAACGATCACACTGTCGATAATACCGTATTTGATACACGATTTGACTCGCTCCTTATCTTTCATACCGTAATTGAACGAAAGAACGGAGATGATCGTATTCGACAACCCGAATGCGGCAAACAAAGCGAACTGCATGATCTTATAGTAGATACCGAAACTGCCCTGCAAGAGCTCTGCGGTTTCAGTCGCTTCGACCGTTCCCAAGATCTTTGTCATACCGAGCATCATGACCGATAAAAGTCCCTGCATGAGCGCAGCGGAAATGCCGACTTTGTAGATAGCAAGGATGATAGAGCCGCTCGGTTTCAACGCCTTGATGCTGTTTTTGATTTCTTTATTCGCACAATAATGTAAAACCATAGCCACAATAAGGGAAAGGATCTGACCGATGACGGTCGCCCAAGCCGCTCCCTCGATCCCCATACCGCACGGATAGATGAAAACATAGTCCAAAACGATATTCGCCGCTGCGCCCGAAACTTGCGCGATCGTGGAAAAGAGCGTCTTTCCCGTTGCCTGTAAGAACCGCTCATAGATCGTGAATCCGATAGAACCGAACGACAGAAGACAGCAGATTTTGAGATATTGTACACCCATTTCCGCGGCTTTTTCGTTGCCTCCCGCCTGCATGGAGATGAACCAATTGCACCCGAAAAGGCCGAACAGCAAGAAAATTGCATAAATGCATATACCGATAAAAATGCCGTTCCCGACCGTTTTTTGCACACCCGTAACGTCTTTTTCTCCGAGCTGTCTGCTGAGCAGCGCGTTGATGCCGACGCCCGTTCCTACCCCGATGGCTATCATCAAAAGCTGTACGGGGAAGGCATACGTCAGCGCGAGATTGCCCGCTATCCCGTCCTCGCCCATATTGATCACGAAAGCGGTATCGACGATATTATATACCGACTGCAAGATCATGGAAATGATCATAGGGAGCCCCATCTTCCAAATGAGCCCCCGCATGGGCATCGTTGCCATTTTGTTCTGTTCCCGATTTTCCATTTTTCACCTCATAAAAAAATGCGTAAGCCCGATCAGTTGGACTTACGCACTCATATTCGTGCAACTCACTTTATATTGTCATTATAGCATCTTTCCATCAAAAATGCAACCGATTTTCCTCGGAGAAAAATGCGGATCGTGCCGCCCTTCGATAACATAGAACGTGCGGGCGGAGTGCACATAAACCGCCGCTTTTCCGATTTCGAGCAAAGAAAAAACCTAAACCGTCACTATGTGAAGTGTTCGATTTAGGTTCCGATTGGTGACCCCGAGGATGTAAAAGGCGAACTATT
>CANPZH010000072.1 GCA_947589335.1 uncultured Clostridia bacterium
CGTCACACCGCATTCTTCAACCACTATCGTCCCCAGTTCTTCATCAGAACGACGGACGTCACCGGTTCCATCGAGCTTCCCGCAGGCGTCGAAATGGTCATGCCCGGCGACCACGTCACCATGACGGTCGAGCTGATCAAGCCCGTCGCGATCGAGGAAGGCCTCCGTTTCGCTATCCGTGAGGGCGGCAGAACGGTCGGTTCCGGCGCGGTCTCCAAGATCCTCAAGTAAGTTCCCCGCAAGGGAAAACCAAAGAGCACGGCATTGCCGTGCTCTTTGTCGTGTCTTCCGTCATGCGATAAGATCGCGGCAGATCCCTTTTGCGGCAGATCGCTGCGGTCTTTCCCCGTTTTGCGCATACTGCTCTCATGGACCTTTTCAAACGCGCATTCGCATACGGCAGACGGGCGCTGAAAGCGCTTACGGCGCACAGATACACGACGGTCGCGGGGGCGCTCGCCTTCTTTCTCGTCATGTCCTTTGTTCCCTTTCTCTTCTGGCTCGCCCTGCTCTTCGGGCAGACGGGGCTCGAGACGGAGACCGTCCTCGAGCTCGGGATCTTCGGCTGGGCGAAGGATCTTCTGATCATGCTCCTCTCGAACGCCGAGGGGGCGGCGGCGGGGGCGGGCGCCGTCCTGCTTCTGACGACGCTCTGGTCGAGCTCCGCATTTTTCTATCATCTCAGGAAGAGCGGGGAGATCTTATATGCCTACCGACGGGAAAAGCACGGCTGGAAGGTCCGCCTGTCCGCGATCCTTGTGACCTTTGCGGTCCTGCTCTTCTGTCTTGCCGCCGGGGCAGCGCTCATCACCGCGATGATCTCCGCGCGGAAGCTCCCGCGTCCGTTCTTTTATCTGACGGTGTACTCCCTCGTGCTCACGATCGGGTTTTTGGCGGCATGGATCCTCAATTGCTACATCTGTCCCTACCGCTGCAAGCCGCACGACACCCTGCTCGGGAGCTTTTTCACCGCGCTTGCATGGCTGGTTGCCACCGGCGTCTTCTCGGTGTGCATCCGCTTCGGCAACCGCGAGAAGCTGTACGGCGCGCTCACGCTGGCGGTCGTCTTCCTGATCTGGATCTATTGGATGATGATCTGCTTCACCGCGGGGGCGGTCTATAACCGCCGCCGTATGAAGATCCGCGGTCTCGAGCCCAAAGAGCTGTAAGATCGAAGGGAATTTCTTTGAAAAAGAGAGGCGAAAAGGTTTACTTTTGTGCGTTTTTGTTGTAAAATAATGGCAGGAATGAATGACCGCGATCCGTGATCCTCGCACGGGAGGGGCGGTCTTTGGATAACAAATCGGAATTCCGCGTGAGCAAAAGAGAGCGTAAAGCCCTCTTATTTTGCCGTAGGAAAAGCGTAAAAGGAGCATTTTTTGGACAAGAAGAATCAGCGCAAGCAGGAAGGCAAAAGCGCCATCGAGCTCGCGATCCTGAACGGGATCGAAGCATACAACCGCGAGCAGGCGAAAAAACAGAACAAACAGAACAGACAGCAGCCCGCAACGACGGGTGAATTGCGCACCAAGGAGGCAATGGAGGAGGCGGGGTTCAAAAAACGCCGTCCGTCCAAGGCAAAGGGGAAGGGAACGCCCGTCAAAAAACAGGAGACTCCTGTCAAAAAACAAGAGACTCCTGTCAAAAAGCAAGAGACGCCCGCAGCCGTAAAAACTCCCCCCGAGAAGAAGACGAAGCCCGCGGCGGAACGGAAGAATCCCGCGGGGCAGAAACAGAAGAATGCCTCCCCCAAGGAACAAAAGCGGGGAAAGCGGCCGGTCAAGATCCTCTTTTTCGGAGGCGTCGGGGAGATCGGCAAGAACATGACCGCGATCGAGTATGGGAACGACATCATCGTGATCGACGCGGGGGTCATCTTTCCGACGGAGGAGATGCCGGGGATCGACCTCGTCGTGCCCGACATCAGCTACCTCATTCAGAATAAGAACAAGATCCGCGGCGTCTTTCTGACCCACGGGCACGAGGACCACATCGGCGGCGTACCCTACCTCATGAAGGAACTGAACGCGAATACGCCCGTCTACGGGACGAAGCTCACGCTGGCCCTCACCGACGGCAAGCTGAGAGAGCACCGTCTCAACTCGGTGCGGCTCGTCACCGTCTCCCCGAAGGAGAAGGTCAAGGCGGGGGCGTTCACCGTGAATTTCGTCAACGTGAACCACTCCATCGCAGGCGCGCTGGCGCTTGCGGTCGAGACGCCCTACGGCGTGATCTTCCACAGCGGTGACTTCAAGATCGACCTCACGCCCGTTGCGGGGGAACCCATCGACCTCACGGAGATCGCCGAATACGGCAAGCGGGGGGTGCTCCTCTATTTGGGCGAGTCCACCAACATCGAGCGTCCCGGCTACACGATGAGCGAGACGGTCGTCGGCACGACCCTCGAACATCTCTTTGCGGAGAATGCGGACAGGCGGCTGATCATCGCGACGTTCGCCTCGAACGTGCACAGATTGCAGCAGATCATCGACATCGCGGTGAAGTACCGCCGCAAGGTTGCGCTCTCCGGGCGGAGCATGCTCAACGTCGTGGAGGCAGCGCTCAAGATCGGGGAGCTCACCATTCCCGAGGGCGTCCTCGTCGACGTGGAGAAGACGAAGAACTTTTTCGACCGTGAGATCGTGATCGTCTCGACGGGCTCGCAGGGGGAGCCGATGAGCGCGCTCACCCGCATGGCTTCGGGGGAATTCAACCGGATCACGATCGGCCCGAACGATACGATCATCATCTCCGCGAGCCCCATCCCGGGCAACGAGCGCATGATCTACCGCGTCATCAACAATCTCTTCAAGCTCGGCGCGAACGTTGTGTATGAGAGCCTCGAAAAGATCCACGTCTCCGGACATGCCTGCCAGGAGGAGCACAAGATCATGCACGCCCTCCTAAGGCCCAAGTTTTTCATCCCCGTGCACGGGGAATACCGCCACCTCAAGCGCCATGCGCTCCTCGCCGAGGAGACGGGCATGTCGCCCTCCCGCATCTTTATCCCTGATATCGGCGTCTGTGCCGAGGTCACGGACGAGACGCTCAGGCAGGGCGAGAGCTTTCCCGCGGGCGCACGTCTCATCGACGGAGAGGGGTTCGAAGATCTTGCGACGGGAGAGGTGCTCAAAGACCGTCTGCGCATGTCGGGCGAGGGCGTCTTCATCGTCTCCGTCGCCGTGTCGCGGGGGGTCCTGCTCGGCGATCCCGTGATAGAGAGCCGCGGCTTCGTCTTTTCGGACGAGCATACCGATCTCATGGAACTTAAAGGAGTCGTGGAGAAGGCGATCGGGAGCGGCGCGGGGCTCTCGGCGCAGGAACTCGGCGCGGGGATCAAACGCGCGATGAAGAACTATCTCTTCAGAAAGACGAAACAGTCTCCCATGATCATTCCGATCGTGCATGAGGTATAGAGAAAAAATTTGCGGGGGGAAACCATGAATTTCAATCTCACTTGCAAGAAACTGTTTGCCGAACAGAAGTACGAGGAAGAGCGTGCGTTCATCGAGAAGAAGATGAAGAGCCCCTTCTATTTCCTCGTGCGGATGTCCGCGCGGCAACATTACATCCGCGTCTGCATGGCGCTCGACGATCTGCCTACCGCGAGCCGCTATATCGCGTCGCTCCGCCACGGCGGCGGCAAGGGCTGGAAGTACATGACGGCGTATTATTACATCCTCATCAAGCTCGACGAAGGGGATCTCAAGACGGCGCGCGCGGAGTTCGAGGAATTCCGCAGGGACTGCGCCGACGCCGAGATCTACAAGACCCAGATCGAGATCTTGACGGCGATCTTCTCCCGTCTTCTGACCGCGCGGGACAATACGCCTCTGCCGCTCTCGGCGGTGGAGAGCTCCTATCCCGTGGTCAGCCGCATCCTCGGGCGGCACTATGAGGCGCAGGCCGCGGACAGCGCCGTCGAGTGGAACTGAGCCCCCGCCTGCTCGCCCTGCGCGAAGAGGCGAAAAAGGGGAGGGATCCGACCTGCCCCGACGATACGCTCGCATATCTTCTCGCACTCTGCGCGCGGGAGGCTCCCCGCCGCATTCTCGAGATCGGCACGGCGGAGGGGCTGACCGCCTGCGCGATGCTCGGCGTCTGCGGGGCGGAGTACACGGGGATCGAGCGCGACCCCGCGCGGGCGGCGACGGCGCGGAGCCGCTTCGAAGAGTTTGGCGTTTTTCGGCGCATTTCCCTCTTCGAGGGGGATGCGGGCGAGATCCTGCCGCTTCTGGAGGGGGAGTATGATCTCATCTTCCTCGACGGGCCCAAGGTGCAGTACCTGAAATATCTGCCCGACTGCAAGCGTCTTCTGAGAAGGGGAGGGGCGTTGCTCTCCGACGACGTGCTCCTCTTCGGATGGGTGCGCGGCGAGGCGCCGAAGAAGCGGCGGATGCTCGCCGAACATCTCCGCGAATATCTGCGCGCGCTCGAGCTTGATCCCGCCCTCGAGACGGAAGTCCTCGAGATCGGCGAAGGATTGGCGGTCAGCCGAAAGATAATTTGATAAACTTCGAAATACCCGATGTTTATTTAGATGATTTTCGAAATATGAAACCGGAACTGCTTGCCCCCGCGGGCAATCCCAGAAAACTCAAGATCGCATTCTACTACGGTGCAGACGCCGTCTATCTCGGCGGAAAGCAATTTTCGCTGCGTTCGTTTGCGGACAACTTCTCCGACCGTGAGATGGAGGAGGGGATCGCATACGCCCACGAACGGGGGAAGAAGGTGTATGTCTGCGCCAACATTTTTGCGAAAAATGCCGATTTTTCCGCCCTCGAGGCCCATCTGAGGCTGATCGGAAGGCTCGGGGCGGACGGCGTGCTCGTCTCCGATCCCGGCGTCTTCCGCCTCGCGAAGAGGGTCGCGCCCGACCTTCCCGTCCACATCTCCACGCAGGCGAATACGCTGAACGCGGAGACGGCGGTCTTCTGGCGGGAGCTCGGCGCGGCGAGGGTGGTGCTCGCCCGTGAACTTTCGATCGCGGAGATCGCCGGGATCCATGCCGCCGCGGCGGATCTCGAGCTCGAGGCGTTCGTCCACGGCGCGATGTGCATCTCCTACAGCGGGCGGTGCCTCCTTTCGGACTATCTCGACGGCAGGCCCTCCAACCGCGGCGAGTGCGTGCAGGCATGCCGCAGAAAGTACCGCGTCCAGAGCGACGGGGGGCAGGGAGAGTGGTGCGACGTCGAGGAGGACGGCAGAGGGTCGTACATCTTCAACAGCAAAGATCTCAATCTGAGCGGGCACCTTCGGGAACTTGAAGGCGCCGGGGTGTGCTCCTTCAAGATCGAGGGGCGGATGAAGAGCGAATACTATCTCGCGACCGTCGTCAACGCCTACCGCAGGATTCTCGACGGGGGGGACGAAAGGGCGCTCGCGGGCGAGCTCTATGCGGCGTCCGGCCGTGCGTTCACGACCGCATACGCCCTCGGCGGAAACCGTGAGACCGTCGCCTACGACAACGCGCAGAGCAAGGGCGACTGCCTCTATATCGCGGACGTGCTCGGCGCGGAGGGGGGGCGGGTGACCGTCTCCATGAAGAACCGTTTCCGCGAGGGGGAGACGCTTGAAATTCTCTCTCCCGGAGACTGTTTTGGCAACATGGTACGAGTTTCGGAGCTGAAAGACGGCTCCGGAGCGCGTACGGACGACGCAAAACTCGTGCAGGGGATCTACTCCTTCGCATGCCCCTATCCGCTGCGGGAGGGGGATATCCTGCGCAAAAGACTGACCGAAAGGAGCCTGTAATGGAAACAAGTACCGGAAAACGGAAGGTGAGGATCGGCGTGCTCGGCGGATTCCGCGGCATGACGATGATCGGCTGGTGCGTCCGCAATCCCGACCGCGCAGAGGTGGTCGCGATCTGCGATTTCAGCGAACATGCGCAAAAAAGCGTAAAGGAATTTCTCGAAAAGGAGCGCTATAATGCGACCCTGTATCGGGATTTCGAGCAATTTCTGTGCCACGACATGGACGCCGTCGTGCTCGCGAATTACGCCAACGAACATGCGCCCTACGCGATCAGATGCCTCGAAAAGGGTCTGCATGTGTTCAGCGAAGTGCTGCCCGTGCAGACGCTCGACGAGGCGGTCAGGCTCGCGGAAGCGGTCGAAAAGAGCGGCAAGCAGTACTTCTATGCCGAAAATTATTGTTATTTCCCCGTTGCGGCGGAGATGAAACGGCTCTACCGGCAGGGAGCGCTCGGCGAGGTCGAATATGCCGAGGGCGAATACGTCCATAACTGCGCCGAGGGCTGGCAGTTCATCACCTACGGCAACCCCGCCCACTGGCGGAACACGATGAGCGCGTTCTACTACTGCACCCACTCTATCGGACCCCTGTTGCACATTACGGGGCTCCGTCCCGTGAAAGTGACGGGCTTCGAGCTCCCGCGGAACGCCATGTCCGACGCGATCGGCGCGAAGGGCGGGAGCGGCGCGATCGAGATGGTCACGCTCGAGAACGGCGCCGTCGTCAAGAGCTTTCACGGGCTCACCCTGCGGCGCAATTCGGTCTGGTACTGCCTCTACGGCACGAAGGGGCGGGCGGAGAGCGAACGGGAGGCCGCGGGCGGCTTCGGCACCGCGAAGCTCTTTTTGCAGAAGGATACGGCGGAGCATCCCGGCGGCGAGTGGGCGCGCTACCGTCCCCGCATCGCGGGAGGGGAGCCCATCGACGGCGAGTTCGGCGTCGAGGGCGAGTTTTCCTCGCGCGTGCTGAAGGAGGACCCCGCCAAGCGGGAGGAAGACCTCGGGCACGGGGGATCGGACCACTACACGATGGACAACTTCATCAAGGCGGTCTGCGGCGAGCCCGCCGACGTCATCGGCATATACGAGGCGCTCGACATGGCGTTTGTGGGACTGTTCGGCTATTTCTCCGCCCTCGAGGGGGGAAAGAGCGTTGAGATCCCCGATTTCCGCGACCCCGCCGTCCGCGAACGCTTCCGCGGAGACCGCCGCTGCACCGACCCCAAGGTCGCGGGAGAGCAGCTCCTTCCCACCTGTACGGCGGGAACGCCCGATGTCCCGCAGGAGGTCTACGCGCGGATGAAAAAACTCTATGAGGAGTCTGTGAACGCAAAATGAAGGAACGGATGATCATTGCCGAAGACGGGGCGCGCCGCGTGCGCTATGCGGATCTTGCGGAGCGGGAGACGCCCGAAGACCTCGCGGAACTTCCCTTCCTCGCGGAATTTGCCTACACGGCGGATTCGGGGGAGGAGATCCACGGCGAGACGGACTGCTTCGTCTTTGCCGGGGAGGAGACCCGCGCGGGGGTCCGCCGCACCGTCTACCGCTCCGGAGACGGCGGCGCGGAGGTCGTCGTGCTGCGCAAACGCCGCGGGAACGTCCTCTCGCAGACGGCGGAGATCCGCAACCTCGGCGCAAAGAAACTCTGCGTCAAGAAGCTCTTCAACCGCTTCCCCGGCATCGCCGCGGGCGCGGTCGGGGGGGATTGGCTGCGGGACGTCGAGATCGGCGTCGTGCGGGGAGAATGGGGAGGAGAAGGGCAGCTCTTTTGGGAGAACGCCGAATCGCTCGGGCTCTGCCGCCCCACGGGACACAAGACGGCGTGCGTCGCCCAGCTCGTCTCGCCCGCGTCCTATACGACGCGCAAATTCGCACCCATACTCTTCTTTCGCGAGCGGGAGAAGGGGACGGTCTGGGCGATCCAGCACCTGCCCGACGGGCCCTATGTGCTCGAGATCGGGCTCACGGACGCCGAACACCGCCCCGGCAGCTGCTACTTTGCGGCATGCGGCGCGGGGGACAGCGAGCGGCAGGGC
>CANPZH010000073.1 GCA_947589335.1 uncultured Clostridia bacterium
TTGCGAACGAAGCGATGGCGGCGGGCGTCGTGATGACGCTTCCCTGCGCGGTCATCTTCTTCTGCTTCCAGAAGTACCTCATCGAGGGCGTGGCGGTCACGGGAATGAAAGACTGAGGAAACGGTCATGAAAGGAATTTGGAAAACGATGGGGATCATGCTCTCTTCGGTGATGGCGTTTGCGGCGCTGTCTGCCTGCGGCACGGAAGAGCCCGGTCCGGGCCCCGGCCCCGAAGGCCCCGGCACTGTGGAGCCCGGCCCCGGCACGGAAGAGCCCGCCGAAGACGAGAAGTACGTCTATTACGATTACAAGGCGGAGCACACTTCCGAAGACAGGAACGTCGGCTTCTACAGCTCGGACGGGACGCTCGATCTCGTGCTCAACGAATACCGTGAACGGCACATGCGCGACACGGCGAACCGCATCCACACCCATCCCGTAGGGGCAGGCGGAACTGCCTGGAAGGAGTGGGAGGCGATGGCGGGCTCATGGTGGGACGCCTCTGCCGCAAACGGGACGATGACCGCCCAATATGCGACGAAAGATCTCGTGACGAGATGGCTCCGCACCGCGATGCAGGACCGTCAGGGCTACATCTGGACGGACGACGGCATCGAGCTGAGCAGTTGGTCGATGGGTTGGGAGTTCCCCGACTACGACGAAGGGGGACAGTACTGGCTGTTCGATACGGACGGAAACGCCGAAGGTTGGGAAGTGCTCGGCGCGAAGTCCGTCAATGTGCTCGGCGGCAAGCTGAACATCCTTACGGAGGGGGCGGAGAAGATCGAGATCGTCTCTCCCCATTCCGGAGAGGGCTTTTGCACGACGACCGTCTCTCCCTTCCTGCGCTTGGGGCTTGCCTACAGTCCCTCTGCGGACAGCGACGTCGGGGAGATCTATGTATACTACCGCACGAACGACGCAGACGACTGGTCGGAGGAGAGAAAGGTCTCCCTGTCCGAATTCTGTATCAACGGCGGAAAGATCGGCAGCGGCTCGCTTGCAAGAAGGGGATACTTTTTCCCGATGTACTTGCAGGACGGTTGGGGCTGGGAGGTCGGGCGGAATGCCCGCAGGATCACCGGGATCAAGATCGTGGCGGAGGCCGCGCCCGGGAAGAAGATCAGCGGGAGTTTCGCCGTCGACTATGTGACGAGCGAATTCGACGACCGTCAGTCCAACAACATCTGCAACTATCTGATCGCGGCGCAGGAGGTCCTCTCCTTCTCGCAGGACGGGGAACTGCTCGCGGAGATCATGCCAAAGGCAAGGCGCGCGATGAACTTCCTCCTCAACCAGCTCAAGGGGAAGGAGGGGCTCATCAGCACCGAATACCTCATGGGGCACTATAACGACGGTCTGAAGGCGACGGGAACGGGCATCGGCAACGGCTATTGGGACGTGCTCGCCTTCCCCAAAGTCAACCTATATTGCAATATCTCCTATTACAACGCATTGCGGGCGATGCAGTTCCTCGAGGAAATGTGCACCGCAAAGGGGATCGCTCCCTCTGCGGAGAAGACGGTCAACGCCTCCATGGACGGCGAATTGACGTATGCGGAGACGGCGGATTCCCTGAAAAAGTTGGCAGATGACTGCGCGGAGCAGATCCGCACCTATTTCTGGAACGACCGCACGGGCAGATTCCACGTCGGGTTCCTCGACGACGGCGTCGGCAAGATCCGTCAGGATCACGGCTATGTGATGTTCAACGAGCAGGTGATCGAGGCGGGGATCGCGACGGAGGAGCAGGTGCAGTCGGTCATGAGCTGGATCAACGGCGAACGCAAGGTCGCGGGAGATCTGAGCTCGGGCGAAGACATCTATAAATTCGAGTTCGCGCCGAGGTTCAACACGGGAGAGATCGGGTCCGACTTCTACTACGGTTACAGCGCCGTGTTCGACGGCAATGTGCAGAACGGCGGAACGGCGCTACATCTCGCCTATTACGACCTTGCGGCGCAGGCGAAAGTCGGCAATGCCTATGCGAGGCTCGAGGCCATCCGCGATTGGTACATGAAGGTCCGCGCGGCGGGCGGGGAAGGCTGGGATTTCTACCGCGCCTACTACGACACGACGGACATCGGCGTGCAGGGCGGCGGCACGGGCGGAATGATCGGCGTCGACTACGAATTCCTCGAAGCGGCGATTTTGATCCGTGCGGTCCCGGAGGTCTTTTTCGGGCTGAACGCGCGGGCAGACGGCACCCTCTCGGTGACGCCCGCCCTCCCGAAGGAGCTCGACTATTGGCGGCTCGAGAATCTGACCTTCGCGGGATATTATTACGATCTTTCGATCGGGCGGTACTTCGCCCAGATCAGCGGCACAACGGAATACCGGGAGGGGAGCGGCGGCAACGCGCAGGCGGAGATCGTCTTCCCCGTTCCCAAGTTCACATATGAAATTTATCTCAACGGCGAGAAGACGGAGAACTTCCGCACCGAAGGCGGCAAACTGATCGTCACCATGCCTTTCCGCGACGGCAAGGTCGAGATCAGGGAAGCCTCTGCGGAGTGATCCTTCCCTCCCGCCCGAGAGAAAAAATAAAAATAAGGAGTAGGAAAAAATGAAGAAAGCAAAGTTTTTGGCGATCCCCCTTGCCCTTGTGATGGTTGCGGGTCTTGCGGCATGCGGTGAGAATGAGGGGTCTGGTACCGGAGGGAACGAAAATCCCGGCGGGAACGAAAACCCCGGCGGCCAGCAGCAGACCGTGGAAACGAAGTACGACGTCACCGTCGTAAACGGCACCATCAAGGGCACGACGGGTTGGAACCATAACAGCTACACCGAGGGTACGTCCGTCACCGTTCAGCCCATTACGAACAGCGCGGATTTCGGCGCCTTCAACCACTGGGAAGAGGGCGGAAAGAGCGTCTCCGAGAGCAGTGAGTACACCTTCACGGTGTCCGGGAACACGACGGTCACGGCGATCTACGACGCAGCCGAGACGCCCGAGCCCGATCAGCCCGTAGCGAAGGAGATGGTCGGCGTCACCGTCATCGGCGGCACGATCACCGGCCAGATCTACAACCATGAGACGTACGAGAAGGGCACGCAGGTGTCCGTCACGGCGACGGTCGGCGAGGGCGAAGTCTTCGTCGAATGGCAGTCCGGCGGCACGAAGGTCGACGGCGCGGGCAGCGTTTACAGCTTCACCGCGGACAGCACCGTCACCCTCACCGCAGTCGTGGACCGCGCGGTCAGCGTCTGGGACGGCAGATATCCCGACGGTCTGAGCGTTCAGCAAGACGGCTCTGTTCTGACCCAAGAGGGCGCGGCTCCCGAAGGCCTCACCGTAGACGTCGAGAACAAGACGTGGCACGTCACCTCCGCGGCAGGCCTTGCGGCTTGGGCAAAGATCGCTGACTGCGGCGACAATGGCAACCGTACGGACAGCAATTACGTCTATTCCGCTTATGACCAGCTGAATGCTTCTGCGCCACAGGATCCTTGGCCTTTCGAACGGGCATACCGTCCCGGCAACAGATGGACGCTCAGCCTCGACGTCGACGTCGATCTCGACGGAAAGGAATGGAATCCCATCGACGACGGCAACTGGGGTATCTACGGTTTGATCGTCAACGGCAACAACCATATCATCAAGAACCTGAAAGTTACGAGCAGATCGCCCGGGTTCGGGCATCCGAGTGCCGGATTCTTCGGAACGCTCAACGCCAACGAGCTTGTCGTGAAGGATCTTCGTTTCGACGGCGCATATATCACGACGCCGGAAGGGGCTTCCGGCAACCAGTTCTGCGGTGTTGTTCTCGGATACAACAACCCGAACGATTTCTATTCGAAGTTCCTCAGACCCAACGTCATCACGTTCGACAACGTTGACGTTACGAACAGCTCGGTTGCGGGGAAGGGCGTCACCAAGTCCGGTATTCTTGTCGGTTATTCCGGTCAGTATGCTACGGTCGTGGCCGATAGTGACAGAAGCATCTTTGTCCTGAACGATTGCGACGTTGACAACGTAACGCTTGCGGGTATCAACCTCGGCGGATTTATCGGCCGTTCCGAGCACGACGGTGACCGTAATCCTTATCAGGGCGACAAGTACTTTATCTCGACTATTAACTGCACGATGTCCAACGTCGTCGTCTACAACTTTAATGCAAAAGATACGGAGAGCGCATTCGGCTCCCTCACCGTGACGAACGGACAGGCTGCCGGCGGGCTGAAGTATTTCAACTTTGCAAATGAAGTCAACGTAAAACGGGTTCTTCTCAAGACCTCCTCGAGCTCGACCGCTTATACGGTATTCACGCCGTCCGAACTTACGAGCGCGATAGAGAAGACGATGGAGAAGGAAGAAGCTCAGCTCTTCATCATGAGAGGCTTCACCTTTAACGACGGAGATGACGCACTGCTGCTGGATTGGCTCAAGAATACCAACCACATCGTGTATTTCATCGGCGACGCAGTTCTCAAAGTCCTCGGCACGGAGATCCCTGCGGCACAGTTGCACTATATCGATCCGACCGACGTCACGGAGCAGGGCAAGGCGGCGGTCCTCGATTCGAACCGCAGCAAGCTCGGCTATTGGGACGACAAGATCGTCAACGGCGACGCTGCAGAATAACATTGTCCACAGTACGATCGGGCGGCGCAAAACGCGCATAGCCCGAATCCTCCTCCCCAAGCTCCCCATCCCCATGCGGGGATGGGGAATGGCGGGGAAGATCTTCGATGCGGAAGGGCGCGCCGCGCGGTTGCGCGGCGCGCTTACTGCACCCAATACCCAAAAGAAAGAGCGCGGATCTTTCTTTTCATCCGCCCCGCGCGGGGCGCGGGGCGGATGAAAAGGACAGAACGCAAAGGAGGGATCTCTCATGAACGGAAAACGCACCGTCTTCATCCGTGCTATGCTCATCGCGGCGCTTTCGCTGTGCCTGCTCCTCGGAGGACTGCTGCTCCGCCCGTCCGCGCGGGCAGAGGCCGCCTCCGATCCTACGCTTGCCGAGCTTTTGGCAACGTTTACCGTCTCCCGCCGCGCCGAAAAGTCGATGGAGGGGGGCGAACTCACCGTGAAATTCAACGGCAAGGCGACCGCCACCCTCGACCTCAGCCCCTATGCCTCCGGTTCGCGCTGGTATGTCGGCTATATGCACGTCCGCAACACGATGTTCCTCCGCCTCAAAAACGAGACGGGAGCGACCGAGCTGAGGATCTCCTTCCTCCGCAACATCGACGAGGACTACGACGACGAGGCCCGCTCCGTCCTCATCCCCCTCGAGACGGACGGGGAGTATCATCTCTATCCCGTCGATTTCTCCGCCCATCCCCTCATCGAGGACGTCGCCCTGAAGGGGCTCCGCTTCCAGCCCGTGGGCGCGGAATCTGGGAGCTTCTCCATCGACTATCTCACCTTCGAACGGGAAGCGAAGATCCGCCCCTCCGCCGGCGAGATCCTCTCCTGCACGGCAGACGGCAGCGCCGTCACCGTCACGGGCTCCCTTGCGGCGGAATATGCGGGGAGCGAGGTCACGATCTACCGCACGGGGATCGAAAACATGAACGAAGAGCTCGCCCTTGCCGACCCGATCGGCTCCGTCCTCGCCTCGGGCACGCAGTTCTCCTTCTCCTTTCCCTTCCACGACGGCGAGGTCTCCATGCTCAGCTCCAAATTCCTCGCGGCAGTGGGGGAGGCGAGGGTCGGCGGTATGTTCGACATTGAGAACTGGCGGGACTTCACCGAGAATCCCTATGCGTTCGATCTTCCCGCGCGGACGGTCACCGCGGCGGAATTCGGCGCGAAGGGAGACATGATCACCGACGACACCGCTGCCATCCAGAAGGCGATCGACAGCGTCAGCGAGAGCGGCGGCGGCACCGTCGTGCTCGAGGGCGATGAGAGCCGCTACGGCAGAAGATACATCGCCACGACCGTCCGCCTCAAGGACAACGTGGAACTCAGGATCGAGAAGGGCGCGACCCTCTTGCAGTCCCAGTGGGAGGAAGACTACGCCTACGACTGCCTCAAGGGGCACGACGCCTCGGGCGTTCTGTGGGGACACAGCGCGCTCTCGCACAACTATCCGCTCATCTACGCGAACGGCGCGGAGAACATCAAGGTCACGGGAGGGGGGAGCGTCCGCCTCTGCGACCCCGGCATCGTCAGCGGAACGGCGAGCTACGGCGGCTATTCGCCCTACTGCAATTCGCTCATCCATCTCGTCCCGATCGGCCTCTATGACTGCCGAGGAGTGGAACTCTCCGAACTCGACATCCTCCGCACGAGCTGCTTCCATGTGGTCGTCTACGCCTGCGAGAACGTCTATCTCGCAGATCTCAACCTCACCCAGTGCAACTGTCTCTCGGGGGACGGGATCAGCGTCGGAGCAGGTTCGAAGAACGTCGTCATCGACCGCTGTTTTCTCTACACGAACGACGACGCGATCGTGCTCATCTCGCACAGCATCGGCGAGCCCCGCGGGCTCACCTGGTGGCATGCCAAGCCCGACGGCGGCGATAACCGCCTTCAGAACGTCACCGTCCGCCACAGCGCGGTCACGCCCGGGAACATCATCACCTTCGTCGCATGGGGGACGGACGCCTCCGACCTCACCCTGCAGGCGATCACGGGCATCTATCTCTACGACAACATCCTCGGCGAGAGGTACCCCGCAAAGCCGTCGAGAGACGGCTCCCAGTGCATGAACGTCTGGGCGGGGCAGGGCGGCGTCTACGGCGCTCCCGGCAGCGCCGTGCCGATCAGCCGCGTCGTCTCGCTCGGCAATTCCTACCGCGGGAAGATCTCCAATCTCGCCGTCCTCACCAAGGCGGATTGGGTCACCGACTGCGGCAATGTCGACGTCATCACCGACTTTTTCGATCCTTCCTTCTACGCCAACCTCGCCTATTGGGAGTACGGCGGAGAGTACAAACAGAACGTCAACGTGCAAGACGGCGTCTGCACCCTCGATCTTTCCCAAACGCTGCGGGAAACTTACGGCACGCCGGGGATCTTCCAGGGGCTCTTCCTTGCGCCCGGGGAATATACCTTCTCCGCCGGCGTTGAGACCTCTGGCGGCGCAAAGGCGAACCTCTTCGTCCGCCATGCGCTCACCGGGGAGCCGTTCTCTTCGGAGATTGTGGAAAAAAGCGGCTCTCTGACGTTCACCGTTCCCTATGCCTCCGTCTATCTCGTCGGCGCGGAGGGGGAGGGGAGCGAAGGCGAGGTCCGTCTCTCCGGGTTCACCCTCGACGGCAGCGGCGACAGACAGCCCTATTTTTCGCAGGATTTTGCCTCCGAACGGGAGTATTTCGCAAGCTACGGTTGGGAGCGGACGGAGGACGGTCTGACCCTCTCGGAGGGCGCAAACGGCTCTCTCTTCCTCGGCGACGGCTACGATAAATTCGACCTGAAATTTGAGTACCGCGCCCTCGCAGACAGCCCGAAGGGAGCGCCCGGAAGCGGCATGTTCGTCCGCATCGGCGGCAACGTCGCCTATCAGAGGGTCGAATACAGCGCGGCGGAGGAGAAGGTCTCCCTCGTCTCCTACGACGGCAGGAAGAGGACCGTGCTCGCCGAGACGGAACTCTCCGTGCGGGAGGGCGCGTGGGTGCAATTCGGCGTCCGCGTGACGGGAGAGCCGCGGAAGGCAAGCGTCTTTGCGGACGGAGAACTGCTCTTCGAGGCAGAACTCCCCACGGGCGGGACCGACTTGAAGAGCGG
>CANPZH010000074.1 GCA_947589335.1 uncultured Clostridia bacterium
CCTCCTCGAGCAGGGCGACCGTACGCGCCATCGCGCCGTCGTCGTCGCCGAGGATGACGAGGTTGTGGCTGTCGTGCGCGACCGAGATCCCGATCGCGCCCCCCTTGAGCCCGTATCCCTTGACGAGCCCGAGCCCGACGTTCCCCGTCGCAAAATGGCGCTCCACGACGGCGAGCTTCAAAAGATCGGTCCCCTTCACGCACAGTTCCCCTTCGGGCGCGGGCACGAACGTCTCGCCCGTATACAGCCCGTAGGGCATGATCTCCATCGCGCGGAACCTCCCGCCGCTGCCCGTGATGCGGAAGTCCTCCGCCGTCACCTTTTTCACGCGCACCGTGCTCCTCACCTCTGCGGGCAGATAGCGCTCCGCGCACCCGAACAGCGCCTTTCCGTGCTCCGCAACGAGCACGCCGCGCTTGAAGACCGCCGAAACGCGGAAATGTTCGAGATCGTCCACGAGGACGAGATCCGCAAAATAGCGGGGAGCGACCGCGCCCGTATCGGCGATCCCGTAGCAGCGCGCAACGTTGAGCGTCGCCATCGGGACGGCGTAGCGGGCGGGAAGTCCGCTCGCGACCAGACGGCGCAGAGCGTCGTCGAGATGTCCGCGGCGGGAAAGGTCGGCGGCGTTCTTGTCGTCCGAACAGAGGACAAAACTGCGGAAGTTGTAGCCGTCCACGGCGTCTTTGGCACTCTCGATGTTGTTCGCGGAGGAGCCGCAGCGGATCTGCACATACATGCCCCGCGCGGCTTTTTCGCGGCACTCCTGCGCCGTGAGCGATTCATGATCGGTCAGGATCCCCGCGCAGCGGTAGGCGTTGAGCCCGTCTCCCGAGACGCCGGGCGCATGCCCGTCCACGGGCTTACGGCAGCCGTGCGCCGCCTCGAGCTTGCGCAGAACGTCGCGCTCGCCCGCAAGCACCGCGGGGAAGTTCATCATCTCGCCCAGCCCGAAAAAGATCCCGCGGCCGATCTCCGCCTCCGTCTCCCTGCCGTCGAGGACGGCGCCGCTCGTCTCAAAGGGCGTTGCGGGCACGCAGGACGGGAGCTGGAGATAGACGTCGAGCGGGGAGCCCTCAAGGCGGGAAAACGCCTCCTTGACGTACTCCGCGCCCGCGATCCCGCAGACGTTGACGATCTCGTGCGGGTCGGCGATGACGCCCGTCGTCCCGCGGGGGACGGCGAGGGTCGCCCACTCTTCGGGCGAGAGCATGGAACTTTCGATGTGGATATGCGCGTCCATGAGCCCGGGGAGAACGGTCTGCCCCGCGGCGTCGTAGACGGTCTTGCCCGCGTAGCCGCTGCCGATGCCGGCGATCCTGCCTCCGGCGACGGCGATCTCCCCGCATTCCGTCTCGCCCGTAAAGACGTTAAAAATGCGTGCGTTTTTGATGACAAGGTCGCTCTTTTCGCGCTTCATGGCGCAATCAATGAGATGTTTCATGTTTCCTCGCTGGCAGCAAAACTCGCGGAGAAGTCCCGCACCGCTATTATAGCATATTTTTCGGCGCGGGACAAGCTCCGCCGTGAAAAAATCGGAATTTTGTGAAAATGGCCCGCCGCCCGCAGACTGTCGTCTGCGGGCGGCGGGCTCTTGAACGGGTTTTTACAGTTTTCCGCGCATGCGCATGGAGTTGAGCACGGCGAGGAGCATCACGCCGACGTCGCCGAAGACGGCAGCCCAGATGGGCAATGCGAACGTCCCGACCGCCGTCCCCGCCACGGAGACCGCCATCAGGGCGATCTTGACCGCAATGGAGAAGACGATGTTCTGCATGACGATCTTTCTCGTCTTCTTCGCGCCCTTCACCGCCTTGGGCAGGGCGGAGAGGTTGTCGCCCGCGAGCACGAAATCGCTCGCCTCGATCGCGGCGTCGCTCCCCAGCGCCCCCATCGCGACGGAGACGTCGCTCTCCGCCATCACGGGCGTGTCGTTGATCCCGTCGCCGACATACATCAGCGCGCCCCCCGCCTTCAGCTTCCGCGCGCATTCGGGCTTCTGTTCGGGCAAGAGGTCCGCCTCGATCACGTCGACGGGGAGCCCCTTCAGAACCTCCTCCGCGCGGGCGCGGGTGTCCCCCGTGAGCACGGCGACCGTGCCGATCCCGCACGCTTTCAGCCCGGAAAGGGCGCTGTTTGCCTCGCTGCGGATCTTATCCTCGATCTCGACGCTCCCCACAAGACGCCCCTCCTCCGCCACATAGACGACGGACTTGAGCGATGCAACGGGGGTGAACGGGACGCCCTGTTCCCGCATGAGCCTTGCGCTGCCGACGAGGATCTTCTTCCCGCCGACCACAGCGGAGAGCCCCATCCCCGCAAGTTCCTCCGTCTCCGCGGCCTTCAGATCGGTCGGAACCTCCGCAAACGCCTGCGCGAGCGGGTGGGAGGAGTTCCTCTCCGCCGCCGCGGCGAGCGCGAGCGCGCGCCCTTCCCCGTTGACCTTCGCGATCGAGAACCTGCCCTCCGTCAGCGTCCCCGTCTTGTCGAAGGCGGCGGTGCGGACTTTGGCGAGTTCGTCGAGGCAGACGGCGCCCTTCGTCAGCACGCCGTGCCTTGCGAGGTTCCCGACTCCCGAAAAATAGGTGAGCGGCACCGAGATGATGAGCGCGCACGGGCAGGAGATGACGAGGAATTCGATGGCGGGAACGATCCACGCCGTGAAGTTGTAGTCCTCGAAGAGGGGCGGGATGACGGCGATGAGCACCGCAAGCAGCACGACGACGGGAGTGTAGATCCGCGCGAATTTCGTGATGAATTTCTCCGGTTTCGCCTTCTTCGCCGACGAATTTTCCACCATGTCGAGCACCTTTTGTGCGGCGCTCTCGCGCACGGGACGGAGCACGCGCGCCTTGACGGCGTTGCCCGCGTTCACGCAGCCCGAGAGCAGTTCGTCGCCGCAGCCCACTTCGCGGAGGTACGCCTCGCCCGTCAGCGACTTCGTGTCGAGCGCGGTCTCCCCCTCCGTGAGCACGCAGTCCGCGGGGACCTTATCCCCCTTGCGGATCAGGATCAAATCTCCCGCCTTCAGCTCCTCGGGGTCGATCTCCCGCTGCCCGTCCCCCTCGAGCAGGATCGCCGAATCGCTCTTCATCTCGAGGAGCCTCGTGATCGCGCTGCGGGAGGAGCCGACTGCAAGGTCCTGCAAGAGCTCGCCGATCTGGTAGAGCAGCATGACGGCGGCGCCCTCCAACGGCTCTTTGATCGCGAACGCGCCCGCTGCCGCGATCGTCATGAGCAGGTTCTCGTCGAGCAGATTCGCCCATCCGCGGAAGTGAAAGATCTTGAGCACGACCGACCATCCCGCCGCTGCAAAGGAGCAGAGAAAGAGGGAAAAGACGACCCACTCGTTCCCGCCCAAAAGCTGCAGAATGAGCGCGGGCAGAAAGAACGCGGCGGAGACGGCGATCGAGAGGATCTCCTTGAGATGCCTCTCCTTCCGGACGCCCGTCCCGCCCTCGACGATCTCCACCTCCTCGAAATGGGAGATGGCGTAGACCGCCCTCTTCAGCGCCTCCTCGTCCGCATAGCCGAAGCTGACCTTCTGGTTGATGAAGTCCGCTACGGCGTCCTCGATCCCCTCGATCCCGTTCAGCTCCTCCGAAAGTTCCGCCGCGCATGCCGCGCAGTCGAGATTTTTGATCCGAATGATTTTTTGCATGATCTTCCCTCCCCCGTCAGAGCTCGCACTTCAAATGGGAGCAGGCGAGCTCGAGCACGGCGACGATGTGCTCGTCCGCGAGCGAATAGACGATGTTCTGCCCGTCGCGGCGGGACTTGATGATCCGGTTGTCCTTCAGGATCCTGAGCTGATGGGAGACGGCGCTCTGCGTCCCCCCCACCGCCTCGACGATGTGATACACGCACATCTCCCCGTGACGGAGGGCGAAAAGGATCTTCAGACGGCTCGGCTCCGAGATCGCCTTGAACGCCGCGCTGACCCGCAGGATCGCCTCCTCTTCGGGCATGTTCCTCGCCGCTCTCTGCGCGGCAAGATGATGTTCTTCCTCATGACCGCAGTTTTGCATGGTCTCCTCCATATCAAGATATGAATAACTGTTCATATATTAACACAAAGAAAAAACGCTGTCAAGCGTTTTTCATAAATTTTTTTCGGAGCGGAAAACTTTTCCGTCCAAATCGGCGAGGACGCCGCCCGTATGCAGGGTGATCTCCTTCGCGAGCAGTTGCTGCCGCGCCGCATGGACCGCATGGTTGAAGGCGGAATCGCCGTATTTTTCGTCCCCGACGACGGGGTGTCCGACGGAGGCGAGGTGTGCGCGGATCTGGTGAGTCTTGCCCGTGTGCAGGGTGATCTTCAGAAGGCTCGTCCTTTCGCGCTCCTCCAACACTTCGTATTCGGTGACGATCGGCTCTCCCCTTTCTCCCACTTTCACGCCCGTCTCCCCCTTTTCGAGGCGGGACCGCAAAACGTCGTGCCGCTTCGGCATCCTCCCGACGACGACCGCGTGGTAGATCTTTTCGATACGCCGCTCCCGGAAGGCGGCAAGGAGCTCTCTTTCCGCCTCCTCCGTCTTGGCGAGCAGGAGCAATCCCGCAGTGTTCCGGTCGAGACGGTGGACGGGACGGAGGGCAAGCGCCGAAAAGACGGCCTCGGAGTTCACCCCGCTCTCCTTCTCGACGACGGCGATCCGTTCGTCCTCATAGAGGACGGCGAACGCCCTCTTCCCCTCCTGCGCGGGCGTGAGAAAGTACTGCACCTCGTCCCCCGCGCAAAGAGGCACGTCGGAAGAGACCTTCGCGCCGTTGACCCTGATCTCCCGCTCCCTCAGAAGGGTGCGGAAGACGAAGGACGCCTGCGCGTAAGTGTTATCCGTGAAGTTTTTCAGCGAGCTTGCCTCGCCGACGATGAATGTTTTCACCTCTGTGTTTCCTCAAAAGGCGGACTGCCGCATAGAGCGCGAGCGCAAGCGCGGCGTAGATCCCCCCGCCCTGCAGCAGAAAATAGACGATGTAGCACAGCAGCAGGGCGGTGACCGTCTGCCCCGCGGCGTTGATCAGCGCGGATTTCCATCCGAGCTCCTTCGCGCTCGCCGCGATCGCCGATACGCAGGGCGAGCAGGCGAGAACGAACACCGAAAAGGCGAACGCGCTCGCGGCGGAATAGGGAAATCCGCCGTAAAACATCGAGAGCGCGCCCGCGATGTTCTCCTTTGCGACCAGCCCCGAGAGCGCGGCATAGGCGATCTTCCAGTCCGCCATCCCGATGGGCGCAAACAGATACTTTAATCCCCCGCAGAGGGAGGCGAGCATGCTCTCCTCCACCCCGCAGTAGCGGAAGCTCCAGCTGAACGAGGAGAGCAGCCACGAGGCGAGGAAGAAGGCGAGGATCACCGTTGCCAGTTTTATTATAAACTGTTTGATCTGAAAAAACAAGGCTTTTGCGACAAATCGCGGATTCGGGAGCTGCAGGGGCGCAAGTTCCATCACGAAGGGCGGCGCGTCCGTCCGCAGGAAGAGCGCGGCAAGGAGCGCGAGCCCGATCCCGAGCGCATACAGGAGGACGACGGCGACAAAGGGATCGGAGAAAAAGGACGCCGAGAGGGTGAGAAAGACGGGTAGTTTCGCGCTGCAGGAGATGTAGGGAAGGCACAGGATGACCCGCCGCTGGATGCGTTTCTCGTCGAGACCGCGCGTCGTGAGGATCGCCGCAGCACTGCAGCCGAATCCCATGAGGAGGGAGAACATCGCCCGTCCGTTCAGCCCGATCTTCGAAAAGGCGCCGTCCGTGAGCATGGCGAGACGGGAGAGGAAGCCGCTCTCCTCCATCAGGATCAGAAAGAGGAAGAGGAGAGCGATCTGCGGGAGAAAGCAGAGCACGCTCCCGAGCCCCGCGAGCAGTCCGTCGCGGACGAACCCGCGGAGGACCGCCGAGGGGATCCCCCCGGCAAGCCCGCCCAAATATCCCGAAAAGAAGCGTTCGATCCCCTCCTTCATGAGGTCCCCGGGCGCATGGGGCGCAAAGGTCAGATAGAAGGCCGCAACGAGGCAGGCGAGAAAGAGCGGAATGCAGAAGAAGCCGTTGGTGAGCAGACGGTCGGCGCGGGACAGCCCGTCGCTCCCCGCTCGGTAGGCGCTCTCCGGGAGCTCCCCTCTCCCCCCGCCGCGCGGCATGGAGAGCGCCTCGGCGAGCGCCCTTTTCAGCTGCTTTTTCGAGCGTCCGTCCGCCGTGAAAACGGGATAGCCGAGCGCGCGGGAGATCTCCCTTTCGTCGAGAAAGCCCCCGCTGCGGAGGAATTGCCTCCTCTTCGTGAGGACGAGCGCACAGCGGCTCCCCTCCGCGAGCGCGGTGAAAAGAGGCAGCGCCCGCGGCAGGAGGGCGCACTCGCACACGAAGAGCAGAAAGGCCTCTCTGTGCTCCTCCAAATACCGCACGGCCCCCTTCTCCTCCATGCTCATGCCGTCGAGGGAGTAGATCCCGGGGAGATCGGTCACGACGGCCCTTTTTCCCCCGATCTCCGTCTCCCGCTCGAGCGCGCCGACGGTGACGCCGTGCCAGTTCCCCACTTTGGCATGTCCGCCCGTCAGGGCGTTGAACAGGGTGCTCTTGCCCGCATTCGGATTGCCGACCAAAAGGATGCGCTCTACGTCCGCCGAACCGCGATGCACTCCGCGACCTCCTTCCTGAGGGCGACCTTCGTCCCGCCCGCCGACAGCAGATAGGTCTTTTTGAAGAGGGAGACCTTCAGCACCCGCACGACCCCTCCCGCGCGGACGTTCAGCGTCCGCAGACGCTCCTTGAGCGCGGGCTCGCAGGAGACGGCCGTGACGATCCCCCGCTCTCCCTGTTTCAGACCGGTGATGTTCATATGAATAAAAAATGCGGGCAAGGCAAGATTTATACCCTGTCCGCATCTTTTTGTCCCGCGCGTTACGCCCTCGTATCGCGCACTTCTCTGTGCCCCATGAGCTTGAGCGCACCGTTCGTGATGATGGGCGAGATGATCAGCCAGAGCGCGGCGAGCGCAATGAGCGAATAGATGATGATCGCGCCGACCGTGCGGGGACCCGTGAAGATCGCGGAAACGAGGTTGAAATTGAAGATCCCGTACAGTCCCCAATTCAACGCTCCCGTGAGCACCAGGATATAGGAAATCAGATTTGCAATAACCATTCTTTGCCTCCTATCCGCAGTTTGCGCCGCCTCGGCATTTTTATTCCGCCTCCAAACGCCGATATGTAAAACGCAGGGCGTTTCTCCCATCTACGTCATTCCGACGACCGTAGGGAGGAGGAATCTAAGGCCGAGATTCCTCGCGGACAATCAATGCGCACTCCGTATGCACCCTTTCGGCTCGGAATGACGTATTTAGAAACGCGCGGGAGAAATGACGTTCTTATACGTCACCCTGTCCCGCCATTCTTCTTCACGTCACACTGAGCGTAGTCGAAGTGTGGACCGCATTGCAAATAAGGGCCATGTTTCGACAAGCTCAACATGACGTAATTGAGATTCCTCACATTCGTTCGGAATGACGTAATAAAAAACGCGGGGGCACCCCCTCCTTGGCGCCCCCTTGAGGGGGAGCTGGCGAGGCGTTAGCCGAGACTGAGGGGGTGTTGTCATTTGTGCAACGCCCCTTTCGGCGCGCATTTGCGCGCCACTTTCCCCTCAAGGGGACAGCAAGGATAATCCGCCCTTCT
>CANPZH010000075.1 GCA_947589335.1 uncultured Clostridia bacterium
GAAGAAGTGGATGGCGTGATAGGGATCTCCGTTGATCTCGAGGACGTATTCCCCCGCGCTGCGCAGGGTAAAGGTGAGGGTGTTTTCGCCGAGATCGGCAATGGGCGTGACCTTCGCCGAAAACGGGCGCACGACGGAGGTATAGCCGATCTCCGTTTTCGGTTTGACGACGATCTCCGCCGCCCCGTCGAGCTCGAAAAGGCACACCCCGCTCTCTGTTCTGCGGTAATTGTTCGGCGTCCAGCTCTGGGAAGTGTTCACGAGCACCGAATAGGCGGGCAGAAGCTCCCCCCCGCAGCGGATCTCGGCGCCCTCGTAGCGTGCGGCGCCCTCGGGGATGTCGTAGATCCTCAAAGTCCCCCTCTTCTCCTCCGGCCCTGAAGGCTCTTCGGGCCCCGAGGGCTCCTCGGTCTTCGGAGGGTCGGGAATTAGCGGCTCCTTGCCGGACTCGGAGGGGGATCCGCATCCGGCAAGAGCCGCTACGGCAAATAGGAGGATGATGAGAAATGCCGTCAGTTTCTTCATATCAAGCGAATTTTATCCCGTGGACGCTGTCGTAAATGCTCGCCGCATTCAGATCCAATCCGAACGAGATCTCTTCTTTTTCCCCCCGGTAGGGAAGGACGATCTGCGTGCCGAGACATTCGCAGCGCGCATACTGTTTCTTGCCGTAGTCAAAGCGTTCCAAAATTTTCGCCTTGAGGTCCTCTCCCGCAGTGATGGCCTCCTCTCCGAAGAGAAGCGTGAGGTCCACGCCGAACAGCTTGCGGTCGCTCGCGCCGAGCAGACGCTTCAGAACGGCGAAGGGACAGACGAGGGAGAGACCGCCGCATTCGACCGTGACGTCGATCTCCCGCCGCTCCTCCGCGGGCAGAGCTCTCTGCTCCTTTTTGGTCAGTTTGTGTTTGCAGAGCTTGACGACGAAAGAATTTTGCGTATCGAGGGTGGGAAATACGACCTGTCCCCCGCGGAGCAGGGAGAGCGTGTGCCAGTCGATGCCGACGCGGTCTGCCCCCGCAAGGTCCGCGTTCAGCGCATACAGTTTTTGCGTCCCCACGCCAAGACGAACGAGCGTGCCCTCTTTGAGTCTCTCGCTCTCTATGGGCGCCGCAGGATATTCTCCCCCCGCATACAGGGAAGAGGTGGGGAATACGGCGTCGAAGTCCCCCTCTGCGCCGAGCAGAGCGGGAGGGAGGGAGGCGCTCACGCCGCCGATCGTCATCTTGCCGTCTTTGACCGTGACGGGAATGTCGTTGTACCGCACAAGGCGGTCCATCACGCTCACTTCCGTCTCCGCGTCGAAGTAGTGCGCGTTCGCGAAATTCACCCCAACCTTGACGATCTCGCCGCTGCGGTGCGGGCACACCCCCGCCGCCTTGACGATGAAGGGATAGGTCCCGCTCTCGTAGTTCGTCTTGCTGTTTGTGTCGAAGTCGCAGTACAAAAGCGTCTCGCTGCCGAGCATCTCAACGCCCAAAACGACGCATTCGATCCCGTCTTCGGAGAGGAAAATATCCTCGGGCCTTATACCGAAGGTCACCTTCCCGCCCAAGTATTTGCGCTCGAACTTTTTCAGATGCTCCGCGGAGAAATACAGACGCTTGCCGCCCGCGAACGTCACGCAGGCGCGCTCTTTTTCGCAGGTCACGACCGCCTCGAAAAAATTCATGGAGGGCGTTCCGATGAACCCCGCGACGAACAGATTCTTCGGGTGGGCATAGAGGTCGATGGGCGTATCGACCTGCTGGATGGTCCCCTTCTTCATCACGACGATGCGGTCCCCCATCGTCATCGCTTCGACCTGATCGTGGGTCACATAGATGAAGGTCGTCTGAAGACGGTTGTGGAGCTTGGTGATCTCGCTGCGCATCTGCGTGCGGAGCTTTGCGTCGAGGTTGGAGAGCGGCTCGTCGAGCAAAAACACCTTGGGATCGCGCACCATGGCGCGCCCGAGCGCGACGCGCTGCCGCTGTCCGCCGCTCATGTCGCCCGGCTTGACGCCGAGGTAGTCACGAAGGTCGAGGATATCCGCGATCTCCACGACGCGGGTGTACATCTCCTCCCGCTGCACCCGCGCGGTACAGAGCGGTCTGAAGAGGTTATGGAGGAGAGAGATCGGGCGTTGGAGCGCCTTCTCCTCCCTCAGCCCCGCGATGTATTCGCGCCGGAGGGTGAGAAAATGAAATGGTTTCAGAAAAAAGTTCTTTGCGGAGCGGGGAAAGACCTCCCGGAGCTCTCTTTTGATCTCCGCCCGGTCCTCGGCGGAGAGAGCGATCTTCTTCCCGGCGCGGTAGCTCCTGCGCGTCTCTGCATTCCGCGCACGGGCGGCGCGGTATGCCTCATAGCTTTCCTTCCCTCTCTCTGCGGCCTTTTTCAGTTCCGCCTCGGAGAGTTCGGAAACCTTCTTGTGCATCTCGAGGGCGTACTCCAGCTTCGCCGCCTGATAAAAGTATTTTTTCGTGCGGACGGGCGGGTATTTACGGTCGACGCGCCGATGGAGCGCCGCCTTCTGCGCCTTGGTGAGCTTGGCCATCTTGAGCGGGAACGCCATGTTGTCGGCGACCGTCATGTGCGGATAGAGCGCGTAGTTCTGAAAGACCATCGCCGTGTCGCGGTCCTTGCAGTCCACGTCGTTGACGACGGCCTCGTCGATCTTGAGTTCCCCCGCCGTGATCTCCTCGAGCCCCGCGATCATGCGGAGAACGGTGGACTTCCCGCAGCCGGACGGACCGACAAAGACGACGAACTCCTTGTCGTTGATGTCCATCGAAAAATCATTGACGGCCTTCGTGCCGTTGGGATAGACCTTATAGATGTTTTTCAGATGAAGACTTGCCATAGAATTCCCCGATTTTGATAGTTACATTTTAACGGTTTGTGAAAATTTTTTCCATGGGGTAAAACTGTAAAACTGTCGAATAATCTGCTGATTTGTCCGATCCGCCCGTTTTCGGCGTCTCCCTCGGCGCAAAAAAGCTCCCGCAAACGCGGAAAACAAAACCGCTGCATAAAAAATCCCCCGAGGGCCGGTGAGCCCGCGGGAGATTCCCATACATTCTTCCCATGATGAGAGCGCAGTGCCTCTCATGCCGGAAAGTCTTATCGGATCTGATATCTTCTCAGATCGAAGCCGAATCGTTTGGCATACTTCAAGAGCTCCTCGTCGGAAGCGCTTTCGATGTCGGTCAGATCGACGATCGCCAGCCCGAAGCCGCCGCCGAACATCGCCCCGAGGCATTCTTCCTTCAGATCGTATCTCAACTTGTCGAAATCGTAATCCATTGCTTCTCACCTTTTTTTATTCGTCGTCATCGCCGTCATCCTCGGCGTTTTGACCGCTCATCATGGCGGCAAGCGCGGCACAAAACTCATCGTACCCCTCGGGAGCTATGTAGTCCTCTTCGCCAACATAATCATCGTCGATGTCCTGACCTTCCCACATGGGCGCGGTGCGCAATGCAAGTTTGGCAAGTTCGTGTCCGTGATCCGCAGCTTGTTTATACCAATAGCGCGCCCTCTTTGCGTCGATCATTTTGTCGTCGTCATCCGTATAGGTATACATCTTCGCAACTTCATATTGGGTATCGGCATCGCCGTGAGCGGCGGCTTTCTCGCCCCATTCGAGTGCTTTATCGATATCCAATTCAACGCCATCGCCGAACTCGTAAAGTTTTGCAAGCGTAAATTCAGCGAGATTATACCCCTGCTTGGCGGATTTTTGAACCCATTCGATCCCCAGTGGCTTATTCTCGTCGAGAAAATCTCCTCTCAAGAGAAAGCAACCATAGGAATGCTGCGAGGGCGCGTGACCGAGTTCAGCGCCTTGCTTATAATACTCGACCGCCTTTCTGCGATTTTTTCTGACACCTCGTCCGTGTTCATACGCAAGCGCGAGTACCCAGAGCGCGTCGCCGTAATCGTCCGCTTTCTTTGCGAGTTCTACCGCCGCTTGATAGAGCGGCTTCGCGGCTTCTTTGCCAAGAGAGTTTCCCTTCCTCATGAATTCCGTTGCAAGATCGGTGATCGCCTTCGCATCCCCTCTCTGTGCCACGATTTTTGAAAGCGCTATCGCTTCTTGGTCGTCTTTCTCTCTCCCGGCTTGGGAAAGGGATCCCGCATCGAGGATAGCGCCATTTTTTTGTGCGGGAAAAGAGCTGCGCCGAACGCTTCCGCGCCCGTATGTTACTTGTGCCCGATCCGTGTGCGGGCGTATTCCGCCGCCCCGTAGATCCCCGCGTCGTTCCCGAGGGACGCCGTGACGATTTCGAGGGGAGCGATCTCGGCGGGTGCGAAGAGATATTTCCCGACAAATTTTCTGAGGGGCGCAAGGAGCGCCTCCCCCGCGCCCGAGATGCCGCCGCCCAAAATGATGACTTCGGGACGCAGGAGGTTCGCAAGGTCGACGATCCCCTCTCCGAGGTTTTCGACGTACCGCTTGATGACCCGTTTTGCGGACTTATCCCCGCGCGCAGCCGCGTCGAACGCCGTCCTCCCGGTGACCTCTTCGGGGGATGCCGCCTCCTTCCACAGGAGGCTTGCGGGATCCTTCAGCATCGCCTTTGCGGTCTCGCGCTTGAGCGCCGTCGCCGAGGCGTAGCACTCGAAGCAGCCCCGCCGTCCGCAGGTGCAGGGGATCCCTCCGCGGCGGATGACCATATGCCCGGGCTCCCCGCCCGCAGAGCGGAACCCCTCCACGAGTTTCCCGTCGAGGATGATCCCCCCGCCGATCCCCGTTCCGAGGGTGATCGTCACGCTGCTGCGGTATCTCTTTCCGCTCCCGTACACCGCTTCGCCGAGCGCCGCCGCGTTGGCGTCGTTCGTGACATAGACAGAGACGGGAAGACTGCCCTCCATGAGCTCCGCAAGCGGGACGTTCTCCCAGCCGAAATTGGGCCAGCGGACGACCGTTCCCCTCCCGCTTTCGATCACGCCCGGGGAGCCGACGCCGACTGCGCCGATCTCCTCCCAGGAAAGCCCCGCCGCCGAGACGGCCTCGCCTGCGAGCCGTGCAAGGCGCTCCGCCGTCACGCGGGGACTGTCGGAAATGCTCGTTGCGGTGCGCCGGACGGGAGAAAGGCCGCCCGAAGGCAGCATGACCGCCGCCTTTGCGCTCATGCCGCCCAGATCGATCCCGACGACAGATTTCATCATAGCCACCTCTTCGGTGCGGGGCGATCCCCCGCCGCATGGAAATTTTTCGTTCACGGATTCAGGATCCCCGCCTTCGGGGTGACCTTGAAGTAGTCCGCAAGCTGTTTGAGCTCCCCGTCGGTGATCGTGTTCACGCGGGGCAGACGGGAGGTGAGCAGATAGATCTGCGCCGCCTTTTCGACCGTCTCGATGAGCCCGAAGGTCTCGTCGAGGGTCCTGCCTGCGCCGTAGATCCCGTGCATCGACCAGATGACGACCCGCGCGGACTGCATCTTCTCCGCCGTGGCTCTGCCGATCTCGTTCGTCCCGCAGAGCATCCACGGGAGGACCTCCACGCCGTCGGGGAAGACGACGATGCACTCGGTGCTCATCTGCCAGAGGGTATGCGTGAACTTGTTGGTATCGAGCTCATGGACATAGGTCATGGCGATCGTGCTGGTCGGGTGCGAGTGCATGACGACGCGGTTCAAGGGATCCACCTTCAGCCGCGCGATGTGGCTCATGAGGTGCGCGGGAAGTTCGGAGGTGAATCTGCCGCCGTCCGAATAGCCCCAGAGGAGCTCCGCCGTCTTTCCGTCTTTGCCGATGCGGAAGATGCCGACGTTCTCCTCGGGATGTTCCTGCACGTTCTTGAAGTATCTGCCCGTTCCCGTCACCATGAAGCACTTGCCTGCGAGCTCGGAGGCGTCGAAGGAGATGGGGATCGTGCGGATGACATAGCTGAAATAGTCATCCATGTTTTCGTCGAGGAGGAGGGAGAGGTTTCCGCCGTTTCTCTCGTCCCAGCCGAGGCGGTACATATTCGCCGCCGTCTCGCAAAATTCTTTGAAAAACCCTGCATCGTAGATCCGTTTCATAGATATCCTCTCTTGCGGGGAACTGCCCCGCGCTGTTCTTAAATATTATACTCCGTTTCCAAAGTTCCGTCAAGCAATGCGGGACTTTTGCGGAAAAAAGGTACAAAAAAGGGCGATTCTACTGTGAGTAGAGCCCGTTTTTTCCGCGGTAGAGCCTCCCGGGCAAAGCGGAGAGCCGGCGGCGCAAAGAATAGGTTGTAGTTTGGGCGGTTTTGCGGTATGCTGAATATGCGGGCGGAAGCAGCGTCCGCGGGAGGAAATCATGAAAACTTTCGATATCTATGTGGATTCGGGCGCAAATATTCCGGACGGAACGGTTGCGGAACGGGACATCCGCGTCATTTCCTTTCATATGACCGTCGGCGAGGAAGAAAGAATTTGCTACGAACCCGGCGTGCCCTTCGAACACATCGCAAAGCGTTTCTATGACGACATGCGCGCCGGCGCCGAGATCAAGACCTCTCTCATCAACACCGAGACGTTCTGCGACGCACTCCGCCCCTCCCTCGAGGAGAAGCGAGACGTCTTGCTCTTCACCATCTCCTCGGGGATCAGCGCGACCAACAAGCAGGCGCAGGAGGCGAAAGCCATCCTCGAGAAGGAATACCGCGGCAGAAAGGTGTATGTGCTCGACAGTGCGAATGCCTCGATGGGCGAGGGACTGCTCGCCCTGAGGGCCGCCGACCTGCGCGACCTCGGCGAGAGCGCGGAGACCGCCGCGGAATGGGTGCGGGAGAATGCCTACCGCATGAACAGCTACCTCACGGTGGGCGATCTCAAATATCTGAAGCGGACAGGGCGCATTTCGACGACGCTGGCGATCGCGGGGACGCTCCTCAACATCAAGCCCGTTCTCAGGGCAGACGGCGGCGAACATGCGAAGATCGTATTCTTCGGCAAGGCGCGGGGGCGCAGAAAGGCGCTGCAGGCGCTTGCGGACGCCTACCGCGAACGGGCGTTCGAGCCCGCGAACCAGACGGTCGCGATCTGCCACTGCGACTGCGAGGAAGACGCGCTCGCCCTTGCGGACATGATCCGGGAGATCGGCGCGAAGGAGATCATCGTCGAATATTACGACCTTTGCACGGGTTCCCATGTCGGGCCCGGCACCGTCGCCCTCTTCTTCTACGGCAAAGACCGCCGCGGGTCTTTTTCCCCCTCTGAAGAAAAACAAGCGGCAGGAAAACCCGTAACGGACAGAGCCTGATAAAATATCGGCATAATGCGGCATAAATTCGGCGCGGCGGCTCCTTTGGAGCCGCCGCGCCTGTTTTTCCTTTGCCGTCGGGCAGGTCATTTCTTTTTCAAAAAGAGCACGAGCGCGGCGATCGCACAGCCCACGCCGAGCACGAGAAAGAGATAAAAGACGGCCGCGTTCGTAAAGACGATGAGAGAGGAGGCCCCCTCCCGCGCGGGGATCACTCCCGCAGCGCAGAGCGCGAGCCCCACGGCCGCGATCACGGCGAAGACCGCCGCGACGATGAGCGGAACCGCCCACTTCGGGAGCCCCGTCCCTCTGCCGTCCCCCTTCCGCCCTTCCGCGGGGGAGGGCAGCGCGAGCATTTCGTCCGCACTC
>CANPZH010000076.1 GCA_947589335.1 uncultured Clostridia bacterium
CGCATAGGCGCCGATCGTCTCGACGCTATCCGGGATCGTCACATCGGCAAGCGCAGACGCGCTGTAGAGGAACCTGGGCGCGATAGACGTCACTCCGTCTTCGAAGACCGCCTTGGTGAGAGAGGTACAGCCCTGGAAAGGCGTTCCGTTGGACGTCGTTGTGTTCCCCGAATAATTGACATAGGAGAATTTCCCGGTGCCGCGGACGGTGACGGAGGCGAGGTCGGTACTGCCTTGGAAGGCATTCTGGCCGAGCATGGTGAGGTTTGCGGGGAGGGTGACCGACTTGAGCTTGGAATACCGGAATGCATAGTAGCCGATCGTCGTGATCGAATCGGGCATAACGATCTCCTCGACAAAGCTGCTCTGGAAGGCGTTCCGCGCGATCTCCGTCATGCCATCGGGAAGGATGACCTTCTTGACGTTCTGCACGCTCGTAAAGGTGAAGGGCTCGAAGGTGAGATCTTTGCCCACCGCCGTCAGATCGAGCACGCCGTTTTCGAATTCCGCCGTTGCGGGGATGAGGACGAGCACGCCGTCCGTCGTGAAGAGCATGTTGCTCTGCGCGCGGAAGTACGGGTTCGTCGCGCCCTCGTAGGAGGGCTTGAAGGCGACGGTCGCGAGCTTGGAGCCCACGAACGCGCCCGAGCCGTATTGGGTCGTGCTGTCGGAGTCGCGATAGAGCGCCTCGAAGCGTTCGGTGAACTCGAATTTGGAGATGCCGGAGTTCTGGAAGGCGTACTGTCCGATCTTACGGACGGTCGTGAAGTCGAACTCGGTCAGGCTGGAGCAGTTGTAGAAGGCATAGCCGCCGACGAGTTCGAAGCCCTCGGGCACGATCACGCTGCTGAGCTGCGTGCAGCCGTCGAAGGTGTGCGCCTTGTCGCTCTCCGTCATTTCGCCCTCGGTCGCCGTGAAGCCGATCACGCCCGTCCCGGTGAGGTCGACCGTCTCCAGCGCTTTACAGTTCTGGAAGGTATACGCGCCGAGGAAGGTGAACGAGATACTCTTCGGGAAGATGACTTCCGCAAGCTGCGAGCATCCCGAGAAGACGTAGTCGCCGATGGATTCGAGCGCCGTGAGGGCGGAGAGGTCGATGCGCGTGAGCTGGGTAGACGTAAAGGTGTTCTTCCCGAGCGAGGTGAGCTTGGGCATCGCGCCGAAGGTGATCTCGGCGAGCCCGGAGGTGCTGAACGCCTCCGTGCCGAGCGAGGTGAGCCCGGTGAGCCCCGAAAGGTCGATATTCGTGAGCTGCGAGCAGTTCTTGAACACGCCGGCGCCGAAGGTGGTGACCGTATCGGGCAGGAAGACCTCTTTCAGCTTCGAACAGCCGAAGAACAGATAGTCCGGGAGCGCCGTGATCTCCGTGCCCGAGAGGTTGACGGAGGTAAGGTTCGAGCAGTTTCTGAACATGCCGTTCGGGAGTTTTCCTTTGAAGCCTTTCTTGAACTGCACGTCGGTGAGGTTGGTGCAGGATTCGAACAGATTCGCGCCCGGCATTTCGAGGAGATCCCCGATATAAACGCTCTTGAGGTCCGAGCAATAGGAGAACACGCTCTCCCCCCACTCCTCGATATGTTCGGGTAGCTCGATGCTCTTGAACCCCGTCTTATAGAAGCAGCGGGAACCGATCTTGGTGATATGGGTGAAGTCGAAGTCGGCGAGCGCGGTGCAGCCCGAGAAGATCGAGGCGCCGAGCGTTGTGAGCGTTTCGGGAAGGACGACCTTCGTGAGCTGTGTGCAGTTCTGGAAGATGCTCGAACTTCCCGTGAGGGTCGGAAGTTCGCCCGACAGCGCGGCGAGATAGGTCATGCGCGTATGGGACAGGTCGACCGTTTTCAGCTGTTTGTTGCTTGCAAACGCATTGCTTTCGAGCGTGCGGAGGGATGCGGGAGCGACGAACTCCGTGAACCCGCACTCTTCGAACGCGCTGCGGCCGAAGGTGTAGAGCGCGGTGAGCTCCTCCCAGTTGACCGTCTTGAGCGACGAGCAGCTTCGGAAGACCTCTTCGCCGATGGCATTCACGCTCACGGGAAGTTTGACGGACGCCAGGCTCTTACAGTTCTGGAAGGCATTCCTTCCGAGGTCGGCAAGGCGGGGCAGAACGGAGAGGTCGATCGTCTGCAGTCCCGAGCCGTAGAAGCAGTATTCGCCGAGCCCCGTCAGAGACTTCGCGTTGGTGAAGTCGACCGTCGTGAGAGATTGACAGTTCTGGAAGATCCCCTTTCCGATACTTGCCTTGCTGAAATCGGAGGCGAAGGTCACCTTCGTGAGCCCCGCGCCTTGGAGGAGATAGTCGCCGAGCTGGGCGTTCGGAACTTCGAACGACTTCAGCAAGCTGCAAGAAGCGAACGCATAGTTGCCGAACTTCGTGACGTGTTCGAGCCCTTCGATCGTCTGGAGCTTTGTGCAGTTCCGGAAGGCATTGGGCGAGATCGACTTCAGATTGGCGGGCAGCTTCACCGTTGCAAGATTCGTGCAGCCGTTGAAGAGGTCGCCATAGGCACTGTACGACGACGAGACATTCTCGCTGAACTCCTCGAGCCCGGTCAGTCCGCTCATGTCGATGCTTTGAAGCCCCGTGCAGCCCTGGAAGGTGTAGAGACCGGTCGACTTGAATGCGGCGGTCTGAGGGAAGAGAACTTTCTGCAGCGTCGTGCATTTATAGCACATGTAGTCGGGCAGCCCCGTGAGCCTCGTCGCCGCGGACATGTCGAGCGTCTGGATGCCGGATCCGATGAACATCGCGATCCCGAGCTTCTGAACGCCGGCGCCGAGCTTGACGCTCGTGAGCGCCGTGCAGTTGCCGAAGACGCCGCCGCCGGGCGCGGAGTACGAGCTCGTCACCTCACTGTCGCCGAAGGTCTGCAGATAGGCTGCGGCTTCGAGGTTGATCTCCTGAAGCGCGGTACAGCCGCGGAAGGCGTATGCCTTGATCTCGACCAGCGTGCTGCCGGGCGCGAGCGTGACCGTCTTGAGGCTCGTGCAGTTCTCGAAGGCGTTGGCGCCGATCGTCCGCACGGTCGCGGGGATGGTGACGGAGGTGATCCCCGTCTGGTTCGCAAACGCGCCGTCGCCGATCGACGTCGCCGTGCTTTCGCTCATGTCGTAGTCGCCCTCGAGCTCCGTGAAGATGACGAGGGGCGAATTTGCGCCGTCCACGATCATGCCGTCGGCGGACTTCAGGTACTTGTTGTCGTCGTCGATCTCAACGACGCTGAGGCGTGCACAGCCGACAAAGACGTTGTTCACGACCTCGATGTTCTTGGAGAGACGGACTTTCGTCAGCTGCGTACAGCCCTTGAACAGCTCGACGCCGAGCGCGAGCATACCCTTCGTCTCGGGGAAGCTGAGGCTCTCGATCGCCGTCTGCTGGAAGGCGTGATCGCCGATCGAGGTCAGATGGGTCCCCGTCTCGCCCTCTGCGGCGGGAGCGAACGTGACCGTCTTGAGGGCATACGCGGTGATGAACGCCTCCATGCCGATCGACGTGACATTTGCGGGGATCACGATCTCTTCGAGGCTGATGCAGTCCCAGAAGACCTGATCGCCGATGACGAAATCGTGCAGCGGGTTGCCGAAATCCACTTCGGTAAGGCTCGCGCAGCCGCGGAACGCCTGCTTGGAGATCATCTCGATGTTGCTGTCTTTCTCGAAGATGAACTTCGTGATGCCCGTATTCATAAAGGCATAATCGCCGATCGTGGTGACGCTCGCGGGGATCCTGAATTCGCCCGTGAGGTATCTCAGATCCGAGAAGGCGTTGCTGCCGATCGTCTTGAGGGTGGAGGGCAGGTTGAAGGAGTGGATCAGCGTTCCCTTAAAGCAGTTGTCGCCGATCGAGATCAGCCCCTCGGGGAAGTCGATGGCGGCGAGATTGATCGCACGGTAGAAGGCGTACGTTTCGATCGTGAGCCCGTCCTTGTGCGCGCCCTTGAAGGTCACGGACGAGAGCTGTCCGAGTTCGCTGAGCGCACCCGCCGCGAGCACGGAGAGCCGCTTGGGGAATACGATCGTCTCGAGCGATTTCAGCGAGCGGAAGGCGCCGTTCGAATAGCTCGTTCCGCCGGAGTCGCCGATCACGAGCGCGAGATCGTCGTTCCCGTCCTCGAAGACGAGGTCGGTCAGGTTGGGAAGCCCGACGAGGGAGTTCGACTTGATCTGCGACACGGTGTTCGGGATCGTGAGCTTCGTGATGCCGTTGCGCGCGTTGTAGTTGTTCCCCGCGAAGAGCCCCGCGGCGATCTCCGTCATGCCGCGCGGCAAGACGATCTCTTTGAGGGCAAGACATCCCGCGAAGACGCCGACCGAGTTCCCGTAAGCGGAGGACGCGCTGTCGAAGAAGCTGATCACACTGCTCTGCTTCGCCGCGGCTTCGTCCGCGTCCCAGGTGTCGATCGCGTTTTCGAAGGTCACTTTGGTGATGCCGTTCACGTTGTTGAACGCATACCCCGCGACATTGCGGATATAGCCGGAGACCGTGACGTTCCCCGTCACCCCTGCGGGACAATAGAGAAGGGTACCGGGCAGATATTCGGGCGCGGCGTCTGCGCTCTTTCGCGCATAGCGGGTGCTGTAGAGCAGCCCGTCCTTCGTCATATAGTTCTTGTTCCCGTTTGCGACGGTCACTTCCCTCAGCGAGGTGCAGCCGTCGAAGAGGGTGAAGACATTGCCGTCCAGCTCAATCGGTTCGACGTTCGCGGGGATCTCGAAGCTCTCGAGCGAGGTGCAGCCGCGGAAGGCGTAACTGCCGATGACGTTCGTGCGGGCGGGAAGTTCGATCGCAGTGAGGTCGGTGCAGCCTTCGAACGCGTGATCGCCGACTTTCAGCGGCACTTCGCTCTCTCCCGCTCTTGCCTTGGCGGCGCCCGTCCCCGTGAAGGAGACGCTGCGGAGCCCCGTACAGCCGACGAACGCCTCGGCGCGGATCTCGGTCACGTTCTCATGGATCGAGATCTCCGTCAGTCCCGTTCTGCCTGCAAAGATGCCGCTCGCGATCTCGGTGATCTCGGGACGGATCTCGAATTCTCCTTCCCAGTTGACGGGGAAGAAGATGAGGATATCTTTATCGTGATTGTAGAGCACGCCGTCGTCATCCGACCAATAATTCAGGTTCTGAGGATCGACATGCACCGCCTGAAGGTTGGAGCCGAAGACGTCCGTGATCCCGAACGCGGGCACGCCTGCGCCGAGATAAAGCTCCTTGACGACCGCATTCCCCGCATAGTTGATCACGGCGTTCGCACCGTAGTTGACGGACTCCCGCGCCGCATTGACGGTGACGCTCGTGAGCTTGTTCGCCCCGCGGAATGCGTACGAGGCGAGGTTCACGAGGTTCTCGGGCAGGGTGACGGATGTAAGATCGTCAAGACCTGCGAACGCGCTCTCGCCGATCGTGAGGTCGGGATCCTGCGCCGTGCCCTTGAATTCGATCGTCTCGAGATAGGCGCAGTTTTCGAACGCGCTCTTGGCGATGTTCGTCACATGTCCCGGGATGACGACTCTCTGGATCCTGCTGTTCAGGCGGAATGCGCCCTCGCCGATCGAGACGATCTCCGCGGGCACTTCGAACAGGGTCACCCTCCTCCCCTTCGGGAAGAAGACGAGCTCTGCGCCGTCGTCGGTGTTCTTGCAGAGCAACCCCTCAATGGAGGTATATGCGCCCTCCTCCGCCATCTTGACGTTCTGGAGGGAGGAGATGTTCCCGAGCGAGCTGCTCGCTGCGTCGGTGAGCCGCTGGGGAAGGGTGACCTCCGTCAGGCTCGTGCCCGTAAAGGCGTTTTCGCGGATCGAAAGGCTCTCCGCCTCTTTCTCGCCGTCGGCCGCGGGAAGGAAGAAGATCTCCGTCACCGTGGAATAGTTCGAAAACGCGTTCATCTCGATGAGCGAGATCGTTGCGGGGAAGGAGACCGATTTCAGCTCCGAACCCGCGCCGCTTGCCCGGTAGAATGCGCCCGTCGGAATGGTCGTGACGTCGCGCGCGACGTCCCCGAACATCACGCTCGAGGGCACGGTGTAATTCGTATCAAGACGGGCATAGGGATAGTAGGCGAGCTCCGTTCTGCCTCCGCCCGCGTTTTCATTATAATAGAACAGGACGCCGTTTTCGGAACCGTAATAGACGATCCCTTCGTAGCCTTCCGCCGCGTAGACCTCGATGTCGGTCAGGGCGGTACAGCCGCCGAATGCGAACCCGTTGTTGCCGAGCTGGATATTCTTGACCGTGCTCGGGATGCGGATCTTCGTCAGCGTCGTGCAATAGGTAAAGTCGTCGACGGCGGTGACGGGTCTGCTGTCGTAGGACGCCGGGATCGTGATCTCGGTGACATAGCGGATACCTTCCGCCTTGGAGACCGCCCAGGCGGTCCCGCCTTCCGCGTCCGTAAAGGCGTAGATCTCGACCCATACCGCATAGAGGGTGATGCCGCTCAGTCCGGTGTAGGGAGCGTCGCTGTCGCCCTTTTCGTTCGTGTACTGCGCGCTCTGGCCCGTCTCGCCGGCGAACCATCCGCGGAACGCCATGACGGGGTTGTTGGACTTCGGAACGGGGAGGTTGAACCGTTCGCCGAAGGTCACTTCAATCTCCGTCTTCTCGAGTGCTTCGCCGTAAGAGCCCACAACGAGCGTCACCTGATAGGTGTTTGCCGCCCAGGCAGCGTACAGTTCGAGATCGGCGGAGCCGTCGAAGTAGCCCTCGCCGTAGTTGATCCCGCCGCCTTCGGGAGCCGTGTACCAGCCGCCGAAGCGGTAGCCGTTCTTCTCCGCCGCGGGAAGCGCCAGAGGATCCCCCGTCGCACGGTACACGGAAGGGATCCTCGCGTTGCCCTCCTGATCGTCGAAACGGATCTCATAGACGGTGACCGTCACGCTCTTCCACTCGGAGCGGGTCCCGTCCGCCGAGACTGCGCTCACATAGATCGTGTTCTCTCCCTTCGCCGTAAAGGTGACGGGATAGTTATTCGTCGAGACGGAGACTTCCTCCCCCTCGTTGAGTTTCACAAAGTAGCTTCTTGCGCCGAATACGGGATCCCATGTCGCATATCCTGCCCCGTAACGGACCCCTTCGACCTCGCCCATGCGCGCGGTGAGGGGATCGGACCAGAGCGAGCTGTTCGCGCTCACGCCCGCGACCGCACGGACTTTGAAGACGAACGCCGCCTTCGTCGCGTCGTAGTCCCCGTCCGTGAGGGTGTATTTCGTCTGATCGCCGCCGACCGTGATCGTCTTGCCGTCGAAGTCGATCTCATACCCCGAAGCGCCGGGGACCGCTTCCCACTTGATATCGTAACCGTCGAGCTGTACGCCCGCAGGGGTTGCGAGGTGTTTCTTCTCATAGGAGAGAGTCGCCGCCGCGGGGGAGAGCCAGCCGCGCGCCACGGGCGTCACGCTCAGTTCGAGCTGTCCCGCCGCGTAGCCCTTCAGTGCAACGCTCCT
>CANPZH010000077.1 GCA_947589335.1 uncultured Clostridia bacterium
GAGGGCTTTGTCCCCCATAAGAAGATCAAACTCATCGTCGGCTGCAACGAGGAGAACGGCTGGGCGTGCATCGAGCACTATGCGCAGGTAACGACCCTGCCCGAAACGGGGATCTCCCCCGACGCCGAATTCCCCGTCATCTATGCCGAAAAAGGGATCCTGCAGCTCCGCCTCCACTTCCCTGTGGACGGCGAGGCGCCCTTCGTCCAGCTCGACGGAGGCAAGCAGGGCAATATGGTCTGCGCACACTGCGAGGCGACCCCCCGCGAGCCCGATCCCGACAGGGCGGAGAAGGCGGGGCTCAAGACGTACGGCAGACGGATCGTCTCCTTCGGGAAGAGCGCGCACGGCTCCACGCCCGAGCTCGGCGAGAACGCGATCCTCCCCATGCTCCGCTATTTCGCGGACGAATGCCCGGCGGCGAAGCGGGTGATCGAATGCGTGTTCGACGACGTGTACGGCCTCGGAAAGCTCGAGGACGAGACGGGCAAGCTCACGATGTCGCCCAATATCATCAGATACCGCAGCGACCAACTCCAGGTCATCGTCGATATCCGCTACCCCGCGACCCTTTCCGCGGAGAGAGTGCTCTCGATCGTGAAGAAGTTCGGCGTCCCCTATGAGACCATCCACGCGCAGAAGCCCCTCCTCACGGACAAGGACAGCGAGCTCGTGCAGACGCTCCTCTCCGTCTATGAATCGTGCACGGGGCAGAAGGCAGAACCGATCGCGATCGGCGGCGGCACCTACGCCCGCGCCCTCAAGCACGGCGTCGGGTTCGGGCCCGAGATGCCGGGAGACGTCTCCTGCATCCACATGGCGGACGAATACATCTCCCTCGACCGGATACGGCTGCTTCTCGACATCTACACCGAGGCGATCAGACGTCTCACGAAATAAGATCACGCTTTTGAAAAGGCGCCCTGCGAAAATCGCAGGGCGCCTTGCGCGTTATCTCCGTCTCTTCCGCGGGATGCAGAGCAGCACGTAGACCGCGATCAAAAGCAGGGCCGCAAGCGCGAGCACGAGATAGGAGGTCCACTCGGGCACGGCGTTCCCGAAGAAAAAGAGGTCGCAGTCGAAGCCCTCCCGCATGCCCGAAAGGAGCGCGGGCGGGACCCCGTCCTCCGCGAGCGCGCCGATCGCGCTCCCCATGAGATGGCTGTGCAAAAGCCCCGTGCCGTACGTCCCCGGCAGCAGCATGATCGCATTGCGCAGCCACTCCGTGAGCTCTCCGACCGGCATGTAGGCGCCGCAGAGAAAGCCGTATGCGGCGGAGACGGTCGCCTGTATCCCCGTCATTCCCCCCTGCGAGCGGACGAAGCGGCAGACGATCGAGGCGAGCGCCGTCCCGAACAGCACGAGCAAAATGAGATCGGAAAGCGACAGCGCAAGATCTTCCGCCGTCAGATGCCATCCCGCCGCGGCGACGTAGATGAGCCCCGCCGCAAATGCGATGAGACAGACCCCGAAGGTGACGAGAAAGGTCGAAAGAAAGTAGGCAAGCGCGATCAGCGGCGCGGGCGCGGGGGTGACGAACAGATCGTTCGCCTGCCCGAGCGCCTTGTCCTGCACCATGATCGTCGCGGCGGTGAAAGCGATCGTCACGGCGCACACGGCGAGCAGGGAGGAGAGCAGCCAGCCGCTCGCGATGCTCTCGACCGCCCCGTCCGAAAGCGGGAACCCCGAAGCGACAGAGCGGATCGAATCGCGGTAGACGTTCCCCAAAAAGGCGATGAAGAGGAAGAGCAGAATGAGGGGTGCGAGCAGGGAGGGCAGCACAATGCCCTTATCTTTGAAGAAGATCTTGCAGTTGCGCCTGACGAGCGAAAACAGAATGTTCATGCGTGTTCCTCCATGCGTTTCCCGGTGACGGCGAGAAAGACGTCGTCCATCTTGCCCTTGGTGATCTCGTAGTCGCGGAAGATCTCGGGATGGCTGCGGATGAGCGCCGTCGCCTCCCCGGTGCCCGCGACCTCCGCGCGGAACGCCTCCCCCACCCGCTCATAGCGGAGACCGAGCGAGCGGACTTCCTCCTCGCTCACGCCGTAGAGGGTGATGAAGTCCCCCGTGTATCTGTTCTTGAGTTCGAGCGGTGTGCCTTCCGCAAGGATCTTCCCGCCGTCGAGAATGACGACGCGGTCTGCGTCCGCCGCCTCCTCCATGTAGTGCGTCGTGAGAAAGACGGTCGTCCCCCGCACCTTGCGGATCGCGTTCACCGTCTCCCAGACCGACTTCCTCGTCTGCGGGTCGAGCCCCGTCGTCGGTTCGTCGAGGATGAGGATCGCGGGATCGTGCACGAGCGCGCGGGCGATGTCGACCCTCCGCCTCTGGCCGCCCGAGAGCTTCCCGACCGGGCGTTTCAAGAGGGGTTCCAGCCCGAAGAGGGCGGAAAGCTCGCAAAGTTTCTCCTTCAGCGCCCTGCCCTTGATCCCGTAGAGCGCCGCCCGGCATGTAAGGTTGTCCCTTACGGACAGGGAGCGGTCGAGCGCGCTGTCCTGAAAGACGACCCCGAGGCTCCTCCGGATCTCCCCCGGGCGTTCGTCCACATCGCATCCGCCCACGCGGACGGAGCCCGAGGTCCGCGCAAGGGCGCCGCAGAGGATGGAGATCGTCGTGCTCTTGCCCGCGCCGTTGACGCCGAGGAAGGCGAAAAACTCCCCCTTCGCGACAGAAAAGGAGATGTCGTCTACCGCCTTGATCTCGCCGTAATTCTTTTTCAGATGTTCGATCTCGATGATGTTCATAGTTCTCTCCGGGAGATCTCCGCCGAAAGCCGGAAGACGGAAAATAACGGCTGTGATCTCACAGCCGTTATTTTATCAGATCGGGAAAGATCCGTCAAATCTTTTTCGATCTCATTCCCGCTTTCTCTTCCGTAGCGCAAGCGCGCCGCCCAACAGCGCAATGCCCATCATCGCGCCTCCTCCCGCGCCGATCACGCCGCCGCAGCCGCCCTCGTCCCCTGGCTCTGGTTCGGGCTCGGGTTCCTGCGCCGCGAGCAGAGCTTCCAGCGCCTTGCGGACGTTTTCCGTGCATTGGTCGATCTCCTCCTGCGTCCCCGCGGTCATCGCGTTTTCAAGCGCGGCGACAGCGGCGTCGAGGGCGGAGGTATCCGCATGCGCAGCCTCGAGCGAAGGGCGTTCCTCCTCGACCCGCGCGAGCATCTCCTGCGCCGCCGAGGTATCCTTTTCCTTGCCGTAGTCCTCGGGGAGGGCGAGAAGGATCCCGTCCCCCGCCGCAAGCTCGATCGTGAACGCGCCGTCTTCTCCGACTGCCACCTTGACGAGGGAGCCGTCTTCGGGGCTGACCCTCTCCACGCTCCTGATGCCGGGTTCGAAGTAGACGGTGAAGGACGTCGGATCCGTGAAGTCGTTGTTGACGTACATGAGATACTGCCTGCCCGTCTTGCGGTCCTGCATGCGGGAGACGGTGTACTCCGCGTCCGAGCCGTTGCTGCGGGCGACGAAGTCCCCGGGGAGCGGATCCTGCTTGCCCCACTGCTGATAGTTCTGGTAGACCTCGAGGGAATCGAGCCTGATGAGCGTCTTCCCGAGGTTGTGGATCTCCGCGTTCAGGCGGCAGATCGCCTCGTACGTCTTGGGATTGGGCTGTCCCTTGTCGTCGACGATGGAGGCAAAGAAGTTCTCGGTGCGGTTGGTCGGGAGGAACCAGGTGAAATAGGAGAGCTGTTTGAAGCCGAACGCCAGCGCGCACATCGCCTCATAGCGGATCTCCGAGGGAGAGGGACTGCGCCCGCTGCCCCCGATCGACTGCAGATAGGTGCCCGTCTTGTAGTCGCCCTGAAGCCCCATGTCGCGGACGACCTCGAGATTGGCGAAAAATTCGTCGCGGCGCATCTCCCTGCCCGAACCGTAGGGGTAGAAGTCGTACAGAACGTAGTCGGTGGGATAGCCGAGCGCGTTGGTCTCCGTCATCCAGCGATCGATGGCCTCTCTGTAGGGCTCCTCCGAGCGCTGCCAGTCGTTCGCGACATACGCCCACATCGGCAGGAAGTTGAAGTAGGCATAGGCGTTCGGATCGGCGGATTTGATCGCGCCGTAGATTTCCGAATAGACGGTGAGATTCTCGGCGGGGCCGGGCTCATCCTTGATGTAATACCCGCCCACGCCGGGGATGTTGCGGTATTCCGAGATGAGGGAGACGATCTCCTCCTCGGACATGGACAGAAGATTCCTCATGCGCTCGTCGGCAACGCCGTAGAGCATGCCGTAGCGATGGGCATATTCCGCCATCTTCAGGTTGGTCTCCTTGGAGTTCTCGCCGATGAGAGCGGGATCGGGATTCCTCTGGCGGTCTCTCCCCGTGACGTTGTTGAGATAGTCGACGTCCGCGTCCGCAAGGAGCTTGAATTGCTCGTCCCACTTCGCGTCGTCGTTGCCCATGTATTCGAGCGTGGGCGGCCAAAAGACGGAGATGAGGATGTTGTCGTTGATCGACTTCTTCTTCTCCACGGCGTACACGCGGACGGAGCCCTCGCCCGAGGCGCTCTTGGCGCGGACGGTCGTCTCGCCAGCGCCGACTGCCTCGATGATGCCGTTGCCCCTGACCGTCGCGACGGACTCGTCGTCGCTCGACCAGGTGATCTCACCGCCGCCCTCTGCGGTCACCTGCTCGCTCACGCCGATCTCGAGCTCGAGCGCGGGCTTGCTGAGTACGATCTGTTCCGCGGCAAGGCCGCGACGCGCCGTGCCCATCAGGATCACCGCGAGCGCAAGGCACGCCGCCATGCACACCAGGAGGATTGGACACAGTTTCTTTCTGAGTTCATTCATCTATTTTCTCCTTCTTTGTTTTTTCCGGAATATGAGGAAGAGTGCGCCGAGAAGCAGTACGGCCGTGCCCCCTCCCGCGCCGATCGTGCCGCCGCAGCCGCCCTCTTTTTCGGGCGGCGGATCTTCGGGAGGTCCGGGAGGCGTCTCCTCGGGAGGATCGACGGGTGCAAGAGCCTCGTCGAGAAGGCGCAGCACCTTCTCCGTAAGTTCCTCGATATAGCTCTGCAGCACGACGCCTTCGCCCGCATAGCGGATCAGTTCGCCAAGCTCCGCTGCCGCCGCGTCGAGCTCCGAAGTATCCTTGCCCGCAAGATCTTCCCTGCCGACCCGCGCGAGCGCCGCCTCCGCAGCCGACGTGTCGAACGGCTCGTGTTCCTCGGTGAAATCGAAGCCCTCGGGCAGCGCGTAGAGCTCGCCGTTCCCCGCATGCAGGGCGATCGTGAGCGTCCCGTCCTCGGCGACGTCGACGTCCTTCAGCGTGCCGTCCTCGGCGCTGACCTTCTTCAGCTTCCGCGCGATCCGCGCGTCCGGCTTCACCGAGAACTGCGCCGCCGTCGTGTAGTCGTTGTTCACAAAGAACAGATAGTTCCTGCCCGTCTCCCTGTCCTTCATCAGGGACACGGTGAAATCTTTCCCGTCGAGGGGCTCCACGACGAATCCCTCCGGGATCGCTCCCGTCTTCCCCCACAGCGTGCCGTTGAGGTAGACTTCCTCTGCGTCGAGCCTGACGAGGGTCTTCCCGAGGGCGTGGATCTCCGCGTTCAGATAGCAGATCCCCTCATAGGTCAATTCGTTGGGCGTGCCGTCGTAGCCGATGATGCCGTTCTCCCCGCTCGTGTACCAGGTGAAGAAGGCGAGCTCCTTCATGCCGAAGGCAAGGGAGAGCATCGCCTCGTAGCGGATCTCCGAGACCGAGGGGCTCCGCATGCCCTGCCAGCCCTCCGTCTGCAGATAGTTCGCGGTGCGCATGCCGTATTGCAGCCCGAGCTGACGGAAAATTTCGAGATGGGTGATGTATTGGTTGCGCAGCATGTCCGTCCCCGAGACGTAGGGATATTGGTCAAACATGAGATAGTCCTGCGGATACCCCGTCGCAAGGACCGCCTCCGCCCAGCTTCCGATGACCGAACGGTAGGCAGATTCGCCGTCCTGCCACTGCGACGGGCTGGACGAATACGCCTCCATCGGCAAAAAGTTGAGATGGGCGTAGCAGTCGGGATCGGCGGATTTGATCGCTTCCCACACCCGCGGGTATCCCATCGAGACGGGATTGTAGGGCTCGTCCACGATGAAATATCCCCCCACGCCGGGAATGTTGCGGTATTCCGAGACGTATTGCACGATCTGCTCGGTCGGAAGGTCGGTCCAGCTCCAGGCGAACCGCCCGTCCATGACGTTGAGGCGGATGCCGTAGCGATAGGCATACTCCGCCATCTTCAGGTTGAGCTCCTTCGTGCACAGGTCGCTGTGCTGCCCGCTGATGAAGTCGATCTGCGCGTCGCCCATGAGCTTGTACTGCTCGTCCCACTTCTCATCGTCGTCGCCGAGGAGGGAGTAGGGCGGCGGCCAGAACGCCGTGATCATGATGTTGTCGTTCGTGGACTTTTTCTTCTCCACGACGATCACGCGGACTGCGCCCTCGCCCGAGGCTCCCCTGGCGCGGACGGTCGTCTCGCCGACGCCGACTGCCTCGATGATCCCCTTTCCGCGGACGGTCGCGACGGACTCGTCGTCGCTCGACCAGGTGACTTCCTCTTCCGCCGTCACCTGCTCGCTCATCCCCGGTTCCAGTTCCAAGGCGGGCTTGCTCAGCGCGATCGTGCTCTCTGCCCCCGCCCGCGCGGGCTCGCCCCATAAAAAGACGGCGGCCGCACAGAGCGCAAGACAGCAGAAAACGAGCACGGTCAGCGCTCTTCTCTTCGTCTGGGTCATGTGATTCTCCTTTTTGCGGATCTTCCGATCCGTTGATTTTGAAAACAGTCCCCCCCTGTTCAGCATTTGCAGGGACCATTCCTTACGGAGAATGATTTTCATCATTATAACATATTTTCAAAATTTGTCAATCGGTTGCAAAAATTCTGTCTGTTTGAACCGAAAATGATCGCAAAACCCGAACAAAACCCGCACGATCGCGCACGTTCCCCTTCGGCGCAGGGAGGAGGGATCTGGGGTTGAAATTCCTCGACTTCGCTACGCTCGGAATGACTTATCCTCTCTGCCTTGGCGCCCCCTTGAGGGGGGGGGGAACGGCGCCATTCTGCTCAACAGTGCGGTGCACTGTGAGCGGTGCCGTGACGGGAGCGGTGGCAACCGCGA
>CANPZH010000078.1 GCA_947589335.1 uncultured Clostridia bacterium
ACCCGCGCCGTCGGGAACACTTTATGCACGCCGTTCACCATGCCGAGCCCCGCCCGCAAAATGGGCACGATCGCAACGCTCTCCTCGGGGACGCGGTACTGCGTCGTCTTCTCGAGCGGCGTCTCCACCTCGACGGGGACGAGCTCGACGTCCCGCATGCTCTCGTAGGTCATGATCGTCGTGATCTCCTCGACGAGCTCGCGGAACTCCTTCATGCCCGTGTTCTTGTCCCTCAAAATGGAGACTTTGTGCTTGATGAGCGGGTGATCGAAGATGAATAAATTCGGATATTCCATGTCTTTCTCCTTTCGGTGTTTTTTCGGCTTGCAGGGCTCAGATAAAGGCGTTTTCGAAGTACTCCAGCTCGCCGTTTTTGATCGAGGCGACGTCGAACCGACAGCTGACTTCCCGCCGGAGCAGGTTGCAATAGCTCCATGCGATCTTGCGGTACCGCTCCCGCTTGCGGGCGTCCACCGCCTCGGACGGCAACCCGAAGGCGTCGCTCTCCCGCGTCTTGACCTCGATGAAACAGTAGACGCCGTCTTTGAGGGCGATGATGTCCGCTTCGCCAAAGGGGGTCTCGTAATTCCGCTCCAGGATCTTATAACCGTGCTTTTTCAGATAGGCGGCGGTCAGGTCCTCTCCCTTCCGTCCCAGAAGTTTTTTACGAAGGTCCTTCTGTGAATTTTGCATATTCCCCCCTCTTTGATCGCGTTGATGTGCTCCCGCGTGCCGTAGCCCGCATTGCGCTCGAACCCGTACCACGGGTACAGCTTCGCATACTCCTCCATGAGGGCGTCCCTGTACACCTTTGCCAGAATGCTCGCGGCGCCGATCGAGCAGACGAGCGCGTCCCCCTTGACGATACTGCGCTGCGGACAGGCGATATCGAGGGTCATGTTGCCGTCTGTGAGGACGAAATCGGGCGGGACGGCGAGCCCCTCCACGGCGCGCTTCATGCCGAGCCGCGTCGCCTGCAGGATGTTGATCTCGTCGATCGTGCGCTCGTCCACCTCCGCGACGGAACAGGCGACCGCCGTCTCCCGGATGAGCGCCGCGAGCGCCTCCCGCTTTTTCTTGGAGAGCTTCTTGCTGTCGTCGATGCCGCGGATGCGCTTTTCCTCCGCAAGGGGCAGAATGACCGCCGCGCAGACGACGGGACCGGCGAGCGGGCCCCGCCCGACCTCGTCGACACCCGCAACGGCGGCATAGCCCCGCCCGAAATATTCTCTTTCGTAGGTGAGTTCGTCCATGGGATACGATCGCGTCTTACGGGCCGCGTCCTCCTTTCCGTCTCCGCGCCTTAAATCAGCCCGGCGTTTTTGAGATCGTCCGCGCCGTCGAGGCAGACCCTGCCGAGTTTCCCCTTGCGGAAATCGTCGATCAAGGCGTGCTCCGCGCGCTCGTAGTCGTACTCTCCCCCGCGGAGGAGAAATCCACGCTTTTTGCAGACCTGCTCCAACATTTCAAGGGGAGTGCCTCCCCCGATCCCGTACCGCTCGCCGAGCGCGGCGGGATATTTCTCCGCAAGTTCCTCCAACAGGGCGAGCGCGACCTCGTCCGTCTCGAGGATGTCGTCGTTGATGCACCCGAGATAGGCGAGACGGCGCGCAAGGGTCTGGTCGGAGAAGGAGGGCGGCATGGTGCCGGGGGTATCCATGAGCTCGAAACTGCCGCAGCGGACCCACTGTTTGGTCTTGGTGACGCCCGCCTTGTCCCCCACCTGCGCCTTTCTCCCGCCCGAGAGGGCGTTGATGACGGTGCTCTTGCCGGTATTCGGCACGCCCGCAATGAGGAAACGGAGGGGCTTTTTGCTCCCCTTGTCCGCAAGACGGCGCGCCTTTTCCGCGACGAGCTCCTCCATCGCCGTCTGCAGCGTCCGCGCGGCGCCTCGTCCCGTCGCCGAGATCTTGACCGCCGCCTTTCCGCTCCGCTTGAGCAGCGCAAGCAGTCCGTCCGCTCCCTCGTCCGCAAGATCTCCCTTGTTGAGCAGATACAGAACGGGCTTCCCGCCGGCGAGCGCGGTGAGCTTCGGATTATAGGCGGACGCGGGTGCGCGGGCGTCGAGCACGAACACGACCGCGTCACACAATTTCAGATTGTCCTCCATGAGCCGCATGGCCTTCGCCATGTGCCCGGGATACCATTGAATGGTCTTCACAAGGCCTCCCTTGTCGTTTTTCTCATTACTTTTATGCCGCCACGTTTCCTATATCTTCTGCCGCCGGCAGCCTTCCCTTAGGCTATGTTGACAATGTCGCTTTTACGTCATTCCGACGAGCGCCCCACGTCATTCCGACGACCAACGGGAGGAATCTAAGGCCGAGATTCCTCGCGGACAATCCATTCGCACTCCGTATATGCCTTTTCGGCTCGGAATGACGTAAAAAAGAAACATTCGCAATGACATTCTTTTTACGTCATGTTGAGCTTGTCGAAACATGGACCGCATTATAATAAGGTGCGATTCTTCGACTCCACTTCGTTCCGCTCAGAATGACGTGTTTGAGATTCCTCACATTCGTAACTTCGCGCCGTTGGCGCTCGTGCCGCGCTTAGAGAATCAGAACTTCGCGCGGGGCAACATGACGTATTTGGGAATGACACCCCCTCAGTCACTCACTTCGTTCGTGACAGCTCCCCTTCAAGGGGACGCCAAGAGGAATTTTCTTGCTGTCCCCTTGAGGGGAAAGTGACGAACGTAGTGAGCCGAAAGGGGTGTCCTTTGCTTCCTAAAATCCCTTCCGCGAGCAGAACCACGCTTCTGCGCTGCGGGACTGCATTTGCGCGATACTTCGCGCTTCGTGTCTGCGCAAGGCAGACCGTGGGCGGGCGACGGGGCTACATGAAATCGAATTTCCTAACCCCTCGCAAATTTCTTTACGAAGCAAGCAAGGCGGGCCGCTACGCGGCAAGCCGTGCGCGCGAGCAAAGAAATTCGCGAAACTTATCTCATAAGGTCCGGGCGGTTTTTCTTCGTGATCTCGACCGACTGTTCGCGGCGCCAGCGGTCGATCTTGGCGTGATCGCCGCTCCGGAGCACTTCGGGCACCCGCAGCCCGCGGTATTCGACGGGGCGGGTATAGTGCGGATATTCGAGCAGGTTCTCGGAAAAGCTCTCCTGCACGAGGCTCTCGGGGGAGAGCACGCCGTCCACATAGCGTGCGACGCAGTCCGCAACGACCATCGCGGGCAGTTCGCCCCCCGTCAGCACATAGTCCCCGATCGAGAGCTCTTCGTCGATGAAGAGGTCGATCGCGCGCTGGTCGATCCCCTCGTAGTGTCCGCAGAGGAGCACGAGGTGTTCCCGCTCCGCAAGGGAGTACACCATCTCCTGGCGGAACACCTTCCCCTTGGGGGAGAGATAGATGCGCAGCGCCCTGTGCTCGGGATCGACCGCCTCGATCGCGCTACCGATGGGCTGTGCCGTCATCACGAGCCCCGCCCCGCCGCCGAAGGGATAGTCGTCGCACTTCTTCTGCTTGTTTTCGGTATAGTCCCGGATATTGACGACCTCGATCTGAAGTTTTCCCTCCTTGACCCCTCTGCCGACGATACTGCCGAACAGCGGCGCAAACATCTCGGGGAACAAGGTCAATATCGTGATTTTCATGGGCATTCCTCCCGTGCGGACCTGAAGACGTCCGCGATATCATCAACGGGCGCAGATGCGCGCCCGTTCTTCTCTCTTCCGGCAGATCTTCAAAGCACCGCCACCTCTTCGAAGCGCCTTTTGTTGACCGTGATGCGCTTTGCCCCGACGTCGACCGCCGCGATCACGCCCCGTGCCGCGGGGAAGAGGATCTCCTTCCCCTCCCGCAGGACGGTGTAGACGTCGGTCGCCGCCTGACGGATGTCCGTCAGCGTGCCGAGGAGTTCGCCCTCCTCGGTGACAAGTTCGCTCCCGAGAAGATCGGCGATGTAATATCTCCCCTCGCCCGGATCGGGCGCCTCTTCGCGGAGCGCGGAGATCTCCTTCCCGCGCAGAAGTTCCGCGGCGTTGCGGTCGGGCACTCCTCTCAGCCCCAAAAACACCGCGTCCGCGCCCGTGCGGCAGGACAGCACGCGGTACTCCTCTCCATCCAGAAAGACCCGCTTGAAGCTCTTGAAGTCCTCCGCGGAATCGGTATAAGGTTTGACTTTTATCTCCCCGCGGATCCCCTGCGGTTTCAGGACCGTTCCGATGATCAATGTGCGTTCCATACTCAGAATCCGAACAGCCGGTCCGCAAGTTCGCGGATATGCGCCTGTGTGCGCTCCTTTTCGCTCTCGCTCAGAATGACTTTGACGTCGAGTTCCTTGAACCGTTCGAAGACCGCGAAGTAATTTTCGCGGATCCGCTTCTGCTTTTCGAGGGTCTCGTAGCGGTCCGTCTCGCCGCGGCGGGAGACCCTCCGCATGCCCTCTTCGGGCGGCAAGCCGAGGAAAATGGTGAGGTCGGGCCGTACCGCCTCCATGGCGGGCCGGTTGAGTTCGATCACCCAATCGAGATCGACGAATCCCCCGTTGTAGGCAAAGGAGGACAGATAAAACCGGTCGCAGAGGACGGTGACGCCCTCCTCGAGCTTTTGCAGGATCCCGTTGGACTTGTTATAGATATGGTCGAGCCTGTCGGCGGCGAAGAGCGCGGCGATCGAGTATTCGTCCGTCTGCACCCTTCCGCTCATGCAGGAGCGGAGCAACGCCCCGAACGGAGAGTCCGTGGGCTCGCTCGTGACGTAGACCGGCACATTCCAGCTCTGCAGGTATTTGGCGAGCAGCTTGATCTGCGTACTCTTGCCGCTGCCGTCCGTTCCCTCGAAGACGATCAATTTTCCCTTGGTATCCATGTAAAATATTGTAGCAGAATCGGAAATGCTTGTCAAGCGGAATCGGGAGAACTCCTCAAACGGAAAACGCGGCGCGCGGGCATAGGCCCGCGCGCCGCCGACGTTTTGCCGTTTTTCAGTTTCCGTTCGCCCGCCTGAAGTCCTCTACAAGAACTTTGATGTGCTCCCTCTGCTCGGGGGTGAGCCCCTCCGCGCAGATGGTGTTCTGCACGGAAAGCCCGAGCAGAGAATCTGTGGAGACGCCGAAAAAACTTGCGATCTTTACAAGCATCTCGATCGAGGGCAAAATATTGTCGTTCTCCCAATTCGATACGCACTGCTTGCTGACGTGCAGCCTCGCCGCCAGCTCCACCTGGCTGAGATTCCTCAGTTTCCTCAGCGTTTTAATGTTTTCATTGAGCATCCGACGCCCTCCCTTGGGAAATTTTTCCGATTTTGTCAAATTTCACGATACTATTGTAAAAAATCTCTTGACAATATCAAAATACTATGGTATATTGATTATGGACTTCGGCGCAGATCCGTATGCTTTTCCCGCGGGAAGAGGCTTTCTGTGCGCGATGAGGAGGAGCAAATGAAAAAACGCGCATTGTATATCGCGTCCTGCGTTGCCCTTGTGCTGCTGTTGGTCTTCGATCTGTGCCTGTGCTTTCTGCTCATAGGCGTTCGGGAGAGCGGCGAAGGGGGCGTGGTCCTCGACCCGAATGCCGGGGCGGAACGGCCGAGCGGCGCCGTGAAGGGCCCGACGATCAAGGGGTTTTCCTCGCTCACGGTCCCGTCCGGCATGCAGACGGTCGCGATCGATCTCTACAATCCCGTCGAAAACAACGGGCTCTACTATCTGACCTTCGAACTTCGCCTGCCCGACGAAAGCGGGCATGGATATGAGGTATTGTTCAAAACGGAGCATGTGGCGCCCGGTCTGCACATCTATCAGGTGACGCTCTCCCGCGCCCTGCAGACGGGGGAGTACACGGCGCAGCTGCTCATCCGGCCCTATCGGATGGAGGGGCTCTCCCCCACGAACAACGTGTCCGCCGTCGTAAAACTGACGGTCAAATGAGGTGATAACGGGGGTAGCCCCGCGGTCATAAATAATTTTATCAGAGGTGTTGTTATGAAAAAGAGAAACTTGGTGCTCTTCGGCACCGCCGCTACGCTCTCGCTGGCGCTTGCCGGCTCCATCGGCGCAGTCACCGCTTCTGCCGCGACCGTCACAGGTCCTACCTCTTCGGGTACGGCTCAGGTCACCTACTCACAGGATAGCTCCTGGACGATCGAGATCCCCGACACGCTCGTCGTCGGAACGCCCCAGCAGATCACCGCAAGCGATGTGAATATTGCGGGCGACGCGCTCACGATCACCGTCTCGAGCGAAAACGAATTCAATCTCAAAAACGGCGGAGAGAGCATCGCCTACGAGCTGAAGGTCGCAGCGCAGGAGGACGGGCTCGAAGAGGCTGAAGCGCTCAGAGATGGCGGCACTGTTCTTTCCGTTTCGGGTACAACCGGCTCCACCTACATCGGCGCATATGTCGAAGGCAATCCCTCCACGGGCGGCGAAGCATATACCGATACGCTCACCTTCACCATTGCCGAGTCGTAAGCGGAAGAGAGGCTCTTATGTTCGCTTTGAACGCGATCGCTTTTTCGGCGCTGAAACCGATGGCGCTCGCCCTTGCGATCGTCAACGCGGTTGTGATCGCGGGCGTCCTCGTCTGCCTGCTCCTGACATGGCGCGGGGATAGGGCGAAGCGCGCCGGGACGCCGAAAAAGACTTTCTTCGACAAAACCGAATAGACAGCAAAGCAAAACGCGGCGCGCGGGCATAAGCCCGCGCGCCGCCGACGTTTTGCCGTTTGATTGCGCTTTCTCGCGCTTTACTGCGCTTTATTCTGCTGATTTCAGCCATTCCCCGAACGCTTTGAACGCGTTCGGAAGGGCATAGCTTGCCCTGATCGTTTCGGGCGTCTCCCAGACGAACTGCGGGAAAAACTCCCGCGCCTTCACGAGATACCCCGTCATATGCCATTCGATGTGGGTGAAGATGTGCTTTGCCCGCTTTTCCGAAACGATCTTGCCGAAGTCGGGCGGGGCGCCCTCGAAGTTGGGAAATTCCCACAGCCCCGCAAGAAGCCCCTCCTTTTCCCAACTTCGAGGGC
>CANPZH010000079.1 GCA_947589335.1 uncultured Clostridia bacterium
CCTCCGTCCGCCAGGGACAGCCGACGTAGCGCCAGTTCTCGAGATCCTCCGACGTGTAGAGGAGGACCTGCCCCGCGCCGTCCTGATGTTTGGAACCGATGACCGCGTAGTAGGCGCCGTCCCGCGCAAAGACCTTCGGATCGCGGAAGTTCGTCTTCGAAGCGTCCTTGGGAAGATCTTTCCCCGCGATGACGATCCCCTTCTTTTCAAAGGTCTCCCCGTCTTCCGAGACGGCGAGCGCCTGCTGCTGGAGCGCGCCCGAGACGGCGGTGTAGAGGAGGCAGAGGCTGCCGTTCCGCTCGATCGCGCTGCCCGAAAAGCAGCCGTCCTTGTCGTAGGACTCGCCCGGCGCAAGCGCCGTGGGTGCGAGCTCCCACTTGATCATATCCTTCGAAGTGAAATGTCCCCAGTGCATGGGGCCCCATGCCGCCGCATACGGATGGAACTGATAGAAGAACTGATACTCCCCGAGCGCGTAGGAAAATCCGTTCGGGTCGTTCATCCAGCCGACCGGGGGCATGATGTGATAGGTATGGCGATAGGCGGGATTCTTGACCGCGTGTTCCGCGATATACCGGTCCGCCGCTTTCGTCTTGGTCATATTATCATCCCCTAAATGATTTTTCGGACCTCCGCACCCCGCCGCGGCGGTCATGGCCGCGGCGAGGATGAGAGGGCACAAGCCGTGCTCCATTTACGAATAGATCGACTTCATCTCCGCGACGTGCAGGCTGACGATCTCCACGTCCCCTTCGGCATGGAGGACAACGCCCATGCTGGCTCTGTCGTTGGGATAGAAGCGCGCCGTGACGGCCTTGTATCCGTCATAAAATGCCTCGGTGAGCGAGCGGTCGACATAGATGTCGATCTCGACCGTGTCGCCGAAGGTATAGCTGTCGTAGTTGTCGCTGTTCGTGTTCTGTTTGTGTTCGCCGCCCAGGAGGCTCGCGCCCAGTCTGCCCGCTCCGAAATCGCAGTAGAAGTCGGCATATTCCGTCGTCCCGTTCGTGCGGAGGCGGATCCCGAAGCTTTTTGCGTCCTTCCGTTTCACGGTCATCGTGATGCGGAGCATGTCGCCCTTGACGGCGGCAAGTTTTTCGTTCGCCTGCGCGAGGGTGAGATTGCTTCCCTCCGCGAGCGTGCTCTTTTCGTAGTTTTCGAGCGCCTTCACGGGGCGGATGCCGAGGTCGCTCCCGTCGTCCGTCAGATAGATCTCCCGCGCGAGGCCCACGGTGTGCGCCCAACCGGCGTCGTGCTGTGCGTTGGGCTGCCGCTGGTCCTGCATGATCGAGAACATGAACACCTTGCCCGAAACGGGGTCGATGAACGCCGAGGGCCCGGTGAACACGTTGTTGCCGAAGTCGAACCTGCGGGGCGTCGGCTGTCCGTTCACGATGAAGCTGTCGTCGGGCACGAACTTATAGGTCGTCTTATTGAATTCGCCGACGAAGTAGAAGATGTCGTTGTCCGCCTCGTTCGCGGGCGCGGGCGAGAAGGCGAAGAACCACTTCTGCGCCGTCCCCGCGTCGTTTTTCACGGGGAGGAGGATGGGAAGCTCCCACGTCTTGCCGAGGTCGGCGGGCTGGTTCCTGATCTCATACACCTGTCCGCGGTAGACCCAGTTCGTGAAGCTGTCGTCCTGCGTGGTGTAGAGGAGCGCGGTGCCGCCGTTCGTCGTCGTGGACGCGGAACAGATGAGCATATACCAGGTATTTGCCTCCTTGTCCTGATAGACGAACGCGTCGCGGAAGTCGCCCGGCTTGCCCTGTCCGACCTTCTGCTTGATCGCATACTCGTCCTCCACGACCCATTCGGTGAGGTTGGGATCGGTGGGATCCTTCGGGCGGGCGATGCCGATGTTCTGGTTGCCGACGAGGTTCTCCCCCGACGAAGACCAGCTGTCGTTGCCCGCGGTGAAGAAGAGCACGGGCACGCCGTCGGAATCGTAGGTGGAGCCGCCCGACCAGACGCCGTCGGGAACGACCGTCCCCGCAGTCGGCGTGATGACCTCCTTGAGAGGGGTCCAGTTGACCATGTCGTCCGAGACGAGGTGTCCCCAGCAGATGTTGCGGAAGTAGGGACCGTTCAGATTGAACTGGAAGAAGAGATGATACTTCCCGGTGTCGCTCCCCTCGGGTTTGTAATAGATGGGCGCGTGCGGCTCGTTCATCCAGTGCTGATAGGGCCCTCCGTGGTACTGCGGCTTGTGGTAGTCCTCCGTGAGGATGTTCTGGAGCCAGATGTCTTCGAACGTGATCTCGTTCGGCTTGCCGTCGGTCAGACAGCTCTCGTAATAGCTCTTGATGTTCTCCGCGGAGACGGCGGTCTTGTAGAGTTTCACGTCGTCCATGAGCCCGGAGACGAAGTTGCAGCTCGCCGTCGCGTTGCTGTCCCCGTAGGGATTCCTCCCGATGTAGAGGAAGTCGTCGCAGCCCGCGATCGCGGCGTTTTCATAGACCGCCTGAGAGGCGATCTCCTCGCCGTTGAGGTAGAGCTTCACGGCGCCGGCGGTCCCGTCGAAGGTCGCGGCGACGTGGTTCCACTCGTACTTTTCGAGGGGATGTCCGCCGTCCCAGACCTTGATGAAGCGGTCTCCGAGCCCGACCTGAAAGCTCCATGCGCCGTGCCTCTGATAGCCGAGGATGAAGCCCGCGTTGACGGAGGGATCGTACTGCGCCGCGATCGCCGTCAGATGCTCCGTGCCGTTTGCCGCGGCGTTCGGATCGTCCCACTCGAACATGCGGGGCGCGACCCACGCCTCGACCGTAAACGCGCTTCCGGAGACTTTCACGTCGTCGTAATGATAGCGGATGAAGTTGGAGTAGCCGTCGAAGAGAAGGCTTCCGCCCACGGCGCCCGTCTCTCTCCACTGCGGATCCTGCGGCTCATCCTGATAGACGGGATCGTTGAAGACATACTGCAGCGTTGCGTCCTCCAGCTTGCCCGCGTCGTCCTTGACGACGGTGCCCGCCCCTTCGTCGAAGGTGAGATGAAGGAGCAGACGGTCCGCGTCGGGATCGCTCCCGCCGCAGGCGGCAAGCCCGGCCGCGGAGAGCGCGACGGCGGAGGCAAGCAGTACGGGAATGAGAATCTTTCTTTTCATAATGTTCCTCGCTTATTTGAGTCCGGAGAAGGACACGCCTTCCACGATGTAACGCTGGCAGAAGATGTACACGATGGCGATGGGAATGGTAGAGATCGTGAGCGCCGCCATGACCATTGCCGTGTCCTTCGGCTGTGCGTTGTTGACCTGTTGCAGGAAGACCTGCAGTGGCATGAGGTCGACATTGGACGAGAAGATGTACTGCGCAAAGACGTAATCGTTCCATGCGCCCATGAAGGTGAAGATCGCGACGGTCGCGAAGATCGCCTTGGAGAGCGGAATGATCATCACGAAGAAGGTCCTGAACTTGCCGGCGCCGTCGATCTCCGCCGCCTCCTCGATCTCCTTCGGGATCCCGACGAAGTAGGAGCGGAACATGAAGATGTAGAAGGGGCTGACGAGCCCGGGGATGAGATAGCCGATCATGCGCGTCGCGGGCTGGGTGAGGCCGAGACGGGTCAGGATGACGATCTGCGGGACGATGGACGTCTCCACGGGGACGAGAATGAGAAGGAGCACGATCGTCGTGATCACGCCGGCGCCCGGGAACTTGATCCGCGAGAGCGCATACGCCGCGAGCGAGTTCACGAGGAGCACGCCCGCCACCGTGATGGCGCAGTAGATCACGCTGTTGAGGATCGCCCTTCCGATCGCGCCCGAGAGCGCCTCGGAGGTGAACAGATTCCCGTAGGACGTGAACCATTCCGTGATGGCTCCGGGAAGGAAGGTCTTCATCGAGGAGAGCTGCGCGATGAGCTCGGTATTCGATTTCATCGAGTTGACGACCATCCACCAGACGGGGAACAGGAAGAGGACCGCGAGCACCGCCATCCAGAAATAGAGACAGACGCGGGAAGCGATCTTTTTCGCCGTCCACTTCTTCTTGGGCTTCTGCGCGGCGATCGCCTCGCTTCCGACGGCTTCCTCCGTGCGGACGGGACCGGTCTGCTGTTCGGCTGCAAATGCGCGCTTTTTCAATAACATGGTATCTGCCATTTTCTCTACCCCCTCAGTCTTTGACGTCCATGGCCTTGCGCAAACCGAGCGCAATGGTCGCAAGGAACACGGTATAGATGAGTGCGATCGCGCTCGAGAAACCGACGTCGTAATAGTTCAGACCTTGCTGATAGATGTACCAGCTCATCGTCGTCGTCACTTCCTTGCCGGCGGCGTTCGGGAGTCCCGAAGGCGTCATGATCATGGGCTGCGTGATGAGGCGGAATGCGCCGATCAGCATCGTGACGAGGACGAAGGACATCGTGGGCAGGATCGCGGGGAGCGTGATGTGCAGGAACTGCTGGAACTTGTTCGCCCCGTCGAGCGAGGCCGCCTCATAGAGCGCCGGCTCGATGTTCTTGAGCCCCGAGAGGAAGATGAGCATCTGATAGCCCGCGCCCTGCCAGACGGAGACGAGCACGATGAGCATCATCGCCTGTTCGGGATCGTTCAGAAATCCCTGCTTGGGCAGTCCCATCGCGGAGAGCAGCCCGTTGAAGAGCCCCTCCTGCTCGTTCAGAAGGTTCATCCAAAGGAAGGATGTGACCGCGAGCGAGAGCATGACGGGGCAGAAGTATGCCCAGCGGAAGAAGGTGTTCCCCTTCACGTCCTTGTTGAGCAGAAGCGCGAGTCCGAGGGCGATCGCCAGCTGCAGCGGCACCGCCACCACGACGAAGAGGCAGGTATTCCCGAGGGCATTCCACATTTTGGGGTCGGTGAACGCCTTGCCGAAGTTATAAAAGTTGTTCCAATGCACGCTGTCGAGCGTCTGCATGGTCGCGTCCGTGAACGCATACGAGAGGGAGACGACCATCGGCGCGATGACGAAGATGATGCCGAGCACAAGGGCGGGAGCGATGAACCCGAGACCGATCAACGAATCGTAGAGCCGATAATCCTTCCCGAAGAGACGGAAATGACGGTTGTGGGACTTCGGGCTGCGCGGCTGCGCCTCCGCAGATCCCACACCGTTTTCCGCCGTACGGATCTCTTCCATTACTTATCGACCGCCGCCGCTTCCTGTGCGACGTACGCGCTCAGATTGTAGTCGCTCTTTCCCGCATTGACCTGGATGTAAGAGATGATCCTCGAATAGGCGTCGCGGAGCTCGTTGTAATTGGTGAGCTTCGGGCGCGCCTTCGCCGTATCGGTGAGGAGGGTCGCGAAGGACTTCAGAACGCCGCTGCCGAACTCCGCCTCCTCCGCAAGGTAGGATTTATGGGTCGGGAACACGCCGATGCTGTCATAGAGCAGCCCGCTCGCCTCCGCGCCGGTCAGGAATGCAACGACCTGCGCCGCCGCATCAATGTCCTTTGCGGCCTTGCTCACGGCAAAGCCCCAGCTGCCGCAGGGAGTTGCGACCGTCCCCTTGTTGCCGCTTGCGTCTTCATAGACGGGATAGGGCATGACGTCGTACTTGCCGACGAAATCTTTGTAATCCTTATTGATGGAACGCACGAGCCAGGGACCGTAGATCTCGAACGCGATCTGTCCGCCGGGGAGCGCAAATTCGTTGGTGCCGTTATAGAGCCATTCGTTCGTCGCATTGCTGACGAAGAAATCGGTGAACATGCCGAGCCCCGCGAGCGAATTGTCGGAGGTGAGGCTTCCCGTCACCTTGCCGTCGGCGTCCGCAAAGTCGCCGCCCGCGGAATAGACGAGCGGAGAGTGCAGATACATCTGCCCCTCGTTGCCGCCGAAGCCGAGGTTGAGCATGATCTGATAGGGCTTGCCGGCAGCTTTGAGCTTCTGCATCGCCTCCATAACGTCCTTCCAGCTCCAGGGATTTTCGGGCGTACCGAAGTCCGCCTCGGTATAGCCGACCGACGTCAGGAGCTCTTTATTATAGTAGAGACCGCCGGGAGCGTCCGCGCCCGAGAGCGCATAGAGCTTGCCGTCGTAAGTGGACTGTTCGATGACGCTGTCGACGTAGTCCCCCTTCACCTCCGCAGAGATGTAGTCGTCGAGGGGAACGATGAACCCGTTCTTGGCATAGACCGCGACATAGGGGCTGTCGACCGCAAAGACGTCGGGAAGCCCCGCACCGCCCATTGCGTTCTCGGCGTTGATCGCATTCTGCAGCGTTTCGGCAGTGCTCTTGTATTCGATGCGCATGACAAGGTCGCGCCCGTCCGAAGTCTTATATCCGCCTTCGTTGAAGAGCTCCTCGATCGCCTTGTACGTTCTGCCCTCATCTTCGGTCTGCGACTTGTGCAGCCAGACTTTCACCGTCTTGGTCGTCGCCGTGTCGCCATCCCCCTCTCCGCATGCCGAAAATGCCGCCGCCATCGTGACGCCCATCAGCACCGCAAGAACAATAGTACCCACCCGTTTCATAATTTTACCTCCTAAAAACTTTCAGATGGTTTTCGGAAACGTTTCCATTTTGTTCCGAAAAATAAATGGAACCGTTTCCACTTGAACACAGTATAGCACCGAACCTCAACCTTGTCAACAGTTTTGGAGAAATTTTTTCATAAAAAAGCAAAATTTTTTTGGAGACAAACAAAAAGACGCTCCGCAGAGCGCCTTTCCCGGAAACCGTTTATGACTTTAGGGGGAAAGTTGCCATGGAACCGTTTCCATTTACTATCTTATCACACTTCCCCTCCTCTGTCAACCGTTTGCGGCAAATTTCCCGAAAAAATTTTTTCGCACAGAGCGGAACCTCCCGAAGAATATCGCACACCGACATTTTTCCGGGAAGAACGGCGAGCGGTAAAAGGACTTCGGGCGGGGTGCGCATAAACCGCCGCTTTTCCGATTTCGAGCAAAGAAAAAACCTAAACCGTCACTTTGTAAAGTGTTCGATTTAGGTTGAGAGTGGTGACCTTGCCGGGAATCGAACCCGGGATTGCGCCGTGAGAGGGCGCCGTCT
>CANPZH010000080.1 GCA_947589335.1 uncultured Clostridia bacterium
CCACGGTCTGCCTTGCGCAGACACGAAGCCGCAGGTATGCGGCAAATTGTGTGCGCTGCCGCAGGGAAACCCTGCTCCGCGCAGTATTTTGGGAAGCCCCCCCTACTTGCTGTCCCCTTGAGGGGAAAGTGGCGAACGTAGTGAGCCGAAAGGGGTGTTGTTTCTTAATACGTCATTCTGAGCGGAACGAAGTGAAGTCGAAGAATCGCACCTTATTATAATGCGGTCCACACTTCGACTTCGCTCAGTGTGACGTAAAAAAGGAAATGGGACAGTGTGACGTAAATAGAACGTCATTCCGCCCTCTTCTCCATACGTCATTCCGAGGCGTAGCCGAGGAATCTCCATACGTCATTCCGCTCCGCGCGGAAGGCGCGAGTCGAAGAATCGTACCTTATTGATAATGTCCCCCTTTCGGCGTGCCGAAAGGGGGACATTATCAATAAGGCCGTGCGGTCACACGAACAGCATTTCGTAGGGATTGGCGGGTTCGCCCGAGAGCGCCGCATACAGTTCGGCCGCGCGCACGTCCGTCTCGAAGCAGGCCAACGCGTCCTTTTTCAGGCTCCCCGTATCGCTCTTGCGCGCAAGCAGGGGGAAGCTTCCCTTCGCGAGGGCGCCAAGGATCTCTCCCTGATCCCGCCGCTTGACCGCCAGCACGTTGCAATAGAGGGGGGCCTCGAGATAGCCTTTCACGTCCTTCCGTTCAAGCCCCAGAAAATTCTCGGAAAGAATGCGTTTGATGCGGGCGGCGGTGTATCGCTTGGAGACCGCCTTCGCGACGACGGTGTCGTAGTCGGGGTTGCTCTTCGCGAGCGCGCGGAGCTTGTTTTCGAGCCCCTCCGAACAGTCGACGCACTTGACGACGTCCTCCGCAGAGCGGGAGAGCAGGGCGCAGACCGCCGCCTGTTTGAAGGGGGTCTCGCGGTACGTTTCGGCGTCGCGGAAGACGTCCGCGGGCAGGTTGCCCTTGAGGAGCTTTTTCACCTTTTTCCCGCCGTCCTTCAACGCCTCGCGCACCGCCGTCGCCGAGGAAAAGTTCTTATAGAGGACGGAATCGGCATATCCGCCGCCCACGCGGGGAATGGGGATGGGTTCGATCTTGCTCCCGCGGGCGAGCAGGGCGCGGCAGTATTCCACGCCGAGCAGGTTGTTCGGGGCGGTGAGCAGGGCCTCGTCGATGTCCGTATTGAAGGAGAGCACGGTCTGCGTTCTCGCCTTCACATAGGAGGTCCCGTCCTTCATGTTCTCCTTGAGGAGGGATTTGAACTGTTTGTCCTCCGAGAGGGTCGCCCGCGCGGCCTTCAGGAAGTCCTCCTTCGTCCCGCTCTCGCAGCCGAACGCCAGTGCGCTCACGGCGGGGAGGGAGGAGAGGAGGTGCACGGCGCCGCTTGCGAAGATCTCCGCGGGGGCGACGGCGAACGCCGCGGGAAGTTCGATGACGGCGTCCGCGCCGTTTTCGACGGCATGGCGGGCGCGGGTATGTTTGGGAAAGACCGCCGCGTCTCCCCGCTGCGTGAAGTTGCCGCTCATGAGGCAGAGGATCCTGTCGCAGCCGCTCAGCTTGCGGATCTCTCCGAACTGATAGGCATGTCCGCTATGGAAGGGGTTGTACTCGCAAATAACTGCACAGAGCTTCATATGTGCCTCCAAAACACAATATATGGTATATTTAAGGTTGATTTAATACTATATATAGTAAACCTATTCTGTTTTGTCCACGATTTGTCCACGCTGATTTTCGTCCGGTGAGAAAAACTTTTGGATTTTTTCCATCGCCTGCACCTGGACGTCATCGTAGGAGTGAGTATAAACGTCAAGCGTTGTGGACAGACGTCGATGCCCAAGCCGCTGCTGGATTACCTTCGGATGAACACCACAAGCGAGAAGTATCGTGGCGTGTGAGTGGCGTAGGCTATGATAAGAAACGCTCTTCCCGAGTATTAGGCGGACTTTTTCAATCGCATGATTTAAGCTTTTTAAGCTAATCCACTCGCCATATTTATTACGGCAAACAAAGTCCATATCAATCCCGTTGCCCTCATTTCGGACAATCGAATCGCTGCAACATACATAGCTCGGATAGAATAATAACACAAAGTAAAAACATAGCAAAGCAGACAAAAACCAACTTGCCCAAGATTTTTGCCAACTTCTTATCGGAAAACGATGATTTTATAGCCATGGATAATTCTTTCTCCTTTCAGAATTTTCCTTACAACTTTTTTCGAGCTCCTGCCATTGAGAGTCTCGAATGCCGTCAGAAGAAACGGAATATCCCAGGTCATACATGTGTCGCATAAGGAGCTGAGCAACTAAAAAGTCGCACATTTCCTTTGCCGTTTTATTAGATGAGACAAATTCTATCACAGATTTATAATACGGATACTGTGAAGCGGACTTCCATTGCTCGTCAATGAACTCAGCATCTTTCTCATATGTTGCGTCACCACCAGAAAGATATAGAGACTTGCGGGAAATAAAAGGAATTCCGAAATAATCGTAAAGGTTTTTGATTTCAGAGAAAAGACTTGGTATTTCTTCTCTCTTTTCTTTCTGTTGGAGCTCCGAAAAAACCAGCTCTCTAAATTTCCCCTTAAGTTTTTTTCAAGCTCGACATTTGTTTTCGTCAAATGCCGAAAATGCTCAGGAGATGGCTTTTTGGGCTGATATTCTTCTTGGTTTGATGAAAACACGGAACTCCAAAATATAAATGATGTGAAGTCCATCTTTCTTCTCTCCTTTCCTTATATATTTTAGTATCACAGCGCGCACTGTTACCGGTGTTAATTTTTAACACTTTTTGTTAAATTTCTGTGGAAGGTACTTTCTTGTCCACGTTTTGTCCACGCCGAGCAAGTGACAAGGCGTGACTGCCAGTGAAATGTGATGCTAAAAATGGGCAAATGCACATTATAAGCCTCTGTACCAGTGATACTTGATGACGCTAAGGGGCGTTAAGAAAATTTCTCTTAAATTCGCAAATGACAGCACAAAATTTCATGTTTTTTTCCGCTTGACCTTTACAATTCCGATCGGATGTTGTATAATATACGGGAAAGCTTTTCCCGCCTCTATTATACACGATAGGCGGGGAAAAATAAAGTAAATCGACGGAGAAATTTTTATGGCAGGTTTCATGGACAAAGTGAAAGACCTCGGCAGAAAGATCGCCGAGAGCGGCACGATCGTGGAAGAGATCAAGAAAAAGGCGGCGGAACTCAACCGCAAGATCGTCCTGTGCGAGGGCGAAGATAAGCGCGTCGTCGAGGCGGCGGCTGCCTGCACGCGGGAGAAGATCGCGCGGATCATCCTGCTCGGGAACGAGGAGGAGATCAAGAAAAACAACCCGAACGTTGATCTGAGCTACATCGAGATCATCGACCCGAAGACGTCGCCGAAACTCGATACATATGCCAATTTGCTGTATGAATTGAGAAAGGCCAAGGGCATGACGGAAGAACAGGCGAAGGAGCAGGCGAAGGACGCGACCTTCTTCGGCGCCCTCATGCTCAAAGCGGGGGATGCGGACGGGCTCGTCTCGGGCGCCTGCCATTCGACGGCGAACACCCTTCGTCCCGGCCTCCAGATCATCAAGACGGCGCCCGGCGTGAGCTCCGTTTCGAGCTTCAACCTCATGGTCGCTCCCGCCGGCGGGAACAAATACTGCGAAGACGGCTTGCTCATCTTCGCGGACTGCGGGCTCAATCCTACCTATACGGCGGAGGGGCTCGCCGACTGCGCGATCGCAACGGCGCGGAGCGCAAAGGAGATCGCGGGGATCGAACCGCGCGTCGCGATGCTCTCCTTCTCGACGATGGGCAGCGCAAAACACGACCTCGTGACGAACGTGCAGGAGGCGGTGAAGATCGCCAAGGAGAAAGCTCCCGAGCTCGCGCTCGACGGCGAACTCCAGTTCGACGCGGCCCTCGTCCCCGAAGTCGCACAGCTCAAGGCGCCCGATTCCAAGGTCGCGGGGCATGCGAACGTGCTCATCTTCCCCGATCTGCAGTCGGGCAACATCGGCTACAAGATCGCGGAACGCCTCGGCGGGTTCCAGGCGATCGGTCCCATCTGCCAGGGCTTTGCGAAGCCCCTCAACGATCTGTCCCGCGGATGCAAGTCTTCGGACATCGTCTGCGCGGTCGCGATCACCGCGCTCCAGACGCGGTAACGCCCGCTGTGCGGCAAAGGAGGATCCCTGCCGGGAGAAAATCATGAAAATTCTTGTCATCAACGCGGGAAGTTCTTCCCTCAAATATCAACTCATCGACATGGAGACGGAGGAGGTCCTCGCCAAGGGGACGTGCGAGCGCATCGGCATTCCGGGCGGCAAGCTCACCCACAAGGCGAACGGACAGACCTTCGTCATCGAAAAGGAACTGCCCGACCACACCGAGGCGATCAGCCTCGTGCTCAGCGAGCTTGTGGACGGGACGGCGGGGGTCATCTCCTCGATGGACGAGATCGACGCCGTCGGACACCGCGTCGTCGCCTCCGGGGAGACCTTTACGGAGACGACGCTCGTCACCGACGAGACGATGGAAAAGCTCGCGCCCCTCTCCGAGCTTGCGCCTCTGCACAATCCGGCGGCGATCCTCGGCATCAACGCCTGCCGCGCCGTCATGAAAGGCAAGAAGATGGCGATGGTCTTCGACACCTCCTTCCATGCGACGATGCCCGATTACGCCTACCTCTATGCGGTGGACTACGACGACTACAAGCGCTACAAAGTGCGCAAATACGGCTTCCACGGCACCTCGCATAAATTTGTCTCGGGCGAGGCGGCGAACTATCTCGGCAAGCGTCCCGAGGAGCTCAAGATCATCACCTGCCATCTCGGGAACGGTTCGTCCATCTCCGCGGTGGACGGCGGGAAGTGCATCGACACTACGATGGGCTTCACCCCGCTCGCGGGGGTGCCGATGGGGACGAGGAGCGGCGATATCGACTGCGCCGCGGCGGAGTTCCTCTGCCGCAAGAAGGGCATGACGCAGGCGGAAGGGCTCGACTATCTCAACAAGAAGTGCGGTATGCTCGGCATCTCCGGCGTGTCGTCCGACTTCCGCGATCTGACTGCCGCAAAGGCGGAGGGGAACGACCGCGCGCGCCTCGCGCTCGATATGTTCATCTACTCCTGCAAGAAGTATGTCGGCGCCTACATGGCGGCGCTCGGCGGGCTCGACTGCATCGTGTTCACCGCGGGCGTGGGGGAGAACACCCCGTCCGTGCGCGCGGGCATCCTCTCGGGAATGGAGGCATTCGGCATCCGGCTCGACCCTGCGAAGAACGAGTACAAGAACGACGGCTCTATCCATGAGATCTCCGCGGCGGATTCCAAGGTGAAGGTCCTCGTGATCCCCACCAACGAAGAACTGGTCATCGCCCGTGAAACGGCGGCGCTCCTCTGATTTTTCCGAAAATTTTTCGATTTCACGTGAAAACGGATTGACAAAGGACGGGAAAAATACTATACTTTTTAGGTCAATGGTGCCAAGGCTCGACGTCCGCAGGTTGAATGCGGAAAAAAAGTACTCGGGCGAACTCTCGTTTTCGTTCGATCCCGAGGAAGATCCGGTGGAGATCCCCTACGTATCCCTCGTCTCTCCCATACGGGCGGAGCTCGGATATGAGATTTTGGAAGACGATTCCGTCGAGATCAGGGGGACGATCGGCTTCACGCTGAAAGGGCTGTGCTCGCGGTGTCTCAAGGAGATGGAGAAGCGCTTTTCGGAAGAGGTCGAAGGTTATTTTGTGCCGGACGGAGACGGCCGCGAAGACTATGCCTACACAAACGGCGTCATCGACCTGCGCGAATTTCTGCGCGACGCGGTGCTCTTTTCGATGCCCGCCGGGCTCTATTGCAGCGAGACCTGCACGGCGCCCGAATACAAAGAAGATTAAAGAGAGGTGAGATTATGGCAGTTCCCAAGGGTAAACAATCGAAGAGCAGAACGAAGAAGCGTTTTGCAAACTATACGGCGACGATGCCCACCCTCGTCGAGTGCCCGCATTGCCACGAATTGAAAGAGGCGCACAGAGTGTGCAAGCACTGCGGCTATTACGACGGGCAGGAAGTCGTCTCCCAAAAGGAAGAAGCGAAGAACTGAGCCTTCGGGCTGAACGAAAGCGGACTTGAAAGACAGCCCGCTTTTTGTCTTTTGTCCCGCACTTGCGGGGCGGAAGGAGGAGCGAGAACAAATGGATCAAACGGCATTTTACAATCTCTCCTACGGCGTCTATCTCTGCACGACATGGGACGAAGGCCGTCCCACCGGCTGCGTCGCCAACAGCGCGATGCAGATCACCGCGCAGCCGCCGACGATCGCGGTGAGCGTCCATCACGACAACTACACCAACAAGTGCATCCGCGACTGCGGGTACTTTGCGGTCGCAGTCCTTTCGGAGACGGCGGATCCCACCCTCATCGGCAAATTCGGTTTCCGTTCGGGAAGGGAGACGGACAAGTTCGACGGCGTTCCCTACGCCGTCCGCGGCAAGCTCCCCGTGCCGGACGGCGCGATGTGCTGGTTCGCATGCAAGGTCGTCGACCGGATGGAGACGGCAACGCACACCGTCTTCCTCGGGGAAGTGCTCGACGCGGAAAACCTTTCCAAGGGCACGCCCATGACGTATGCCTACTATCATAAGGTTCTGAAGGGCAAGACGGCGGAGAAGGCTCCCACCTATGTGGAAGAGACGCAAGAGGGAGGGGGGAGCAGATGGATGTGCAAGATCTGCGGGTACGTCTACGACGGCGAGACCCCCTTCGAAGAGCTCCCCGACGACTGGAAATGCCCCATCTGCGGCATGGACAAGAGTTACTTCGAGAAGATGGACTAAACAACGGAAATTCCCGCCCGCCGAGAGATCGGCGGGAAATTTTTTTTATTCACGCGATTGCTTGCTCGCTTGCGGGCTTGCCGCAAGCGGCGCGCCGCGCGCGTCGTAAGCAATCGCCGTGAGGA
>CANPZH010000081.1 GCA_947589335.1 uncultured Clostridia bacterium
CCTTGCCTTTTGCATAGAAAAAGACCAGCCTAACTCGGTTCGAATCGGGTTGGCCGTGGCGCCGTGGAGGGGCCGAAAATTCCTTCGGCCCCGCGCGAGGAAGCGGAAACGCAGCAGCTGCAAAATGCGGCGGCGATGAGATCCCGCAAAAAATGCGCGGGGAAACCGCCGCAAAACCGTTGACGAAACGTCTTCGGCTTGCTATAATTTCATCAACGGCAAAAACAAAAAAACATATCACCGAGGGGGAAAGCATGTTACACTACAATTTGGACGCAGACAAGAGAGGGGTAGACGTCTCCGAACATCTCTACGGCCTCTTCTTCGAGGACATCAACCAGGCCGCCGACGGCGGAATGAACGCGGAAATGGTCGTCAACAACTCCTTTGAATACGAGTATTTTTCCTATGACGACTTCAACTGCGAGAGCGACGTGGAGGCCCGCAAGCAGAGGGGATTCTTCTGGGACATCTATGGCTCCGGGCCCAAAAAAATCGCGCGGAAGGGGGGCATGAACGAAAACAATCCCTCCTATCTTCTTTTGGAGGTCGGCGGGATCTACCACCTCGAGAATCCCGGCTACTACCTCAACAGCGGCTACGATATGTACGGCATGCCCGTGGAGAACGGCGAGACCTATCACTTCTCCATGTGGGTGAAGCGGCTCGGCTTCAAGGGCGTCGCAAAGGTGTATATCCGCGGCGCGCACGGCCGTCACACGACGGTCGGCGAGATCAAGATCCCCGCGGGAACGGAAGGGGACTGGGTCAAAGTTTCCACATCCGTCGTCGCGGAAAAGGAGACGATGGGGCGGCTGTGCATCGTCCTCGAGGGGAACGGAAAGATCGGGCTCGACTACATCTCTCTCCTTCCCTCCAAGACGTGGGGAGATCCCGATAAATACCGCAACGGCAAGCTCTCTCCCCGCATCGTGCAGGCGCTCAAGGACTGTCATCCCTCCTTCCTTCGCTTCCCCGGCGGCTGCGTCGTCGAGGGGGACGTCGACTTCGACTATCAATACCGGTGGCGCAACACCGTCGGCCCTTTGGAGCAGAGAAAGCAGATCCCCAATGTGTGGAGATACATGCAGTCCTACGGGATCGGTTTCTATGAATATTTCGCGCTCTGCGAAGATCTGAACATGACGCCTCTCCCCGTGCTCCCCTGCGGCTTGCTCTGCCAGATCCGCATGGGCGAACAGCGCAAGACGGGCTATCAGCGCATCGTCCCCGGGACGGAGAAGTTCCAGGAGGAAGTCATCGACAACGTCGCCGACCTCATCTTCTTTGCCAAGGGGGACATCGCCTCCTCCGACAAGAACGAGAGCTATTGGGCGAAAGTGCGCGCCGACATGGGACACCCGAGCCCCTTCGAGCTCCAATACATCGGCATCGGCAATGAGAACTGGGGATACGAATACTTCGATAATTTTGCCTCCTGCCTGCTCGGCGTGCGGCAGTATATGTATAAGGGACGGCAGACCGACCTTCTCAAGCTCTTCGGGATCACGGTCGTCACGAGCGCCGGCGTCGACATCCGCCCCTCGGACACGAACGAATCGTGGAAGACCATCAACGAAAAATACCGCGATATGATCGTGGACGAGCACGTCTACAACTCCTATCAGTGGTTCATCGACAACACCAAGCGCTACGACTGCTACGACCGCACGGGCGCAAAGGTGTTCATGGGCGAGTACGCCATGCACACGATGGCGGACGGCAGGGGACGCCTCAACGGCGACAACAATCTGAGATCTGCCTTGAGCGAGGCGGCATTCTTGACGGGCTGCGAACGCAATTCCGACGTCGTGAAGATGACCTGCTACGCCCCGCTCTTCGCCTCGACCTACAACTACCGCTGGACGCCCAACATGATCTGGTTCAACCAGCGGGAGGTCATGCTCACGCCCAACTATTATGTCCAGCAGATGTTCGCGGGCAACGTCGGGAAATACACTCTCACGGACGTCGCTCCCGTCGACGAAGACAACGCGGGCGGACTGCTGATCGGCGGACACCGCACGGCGAGCGCCGTCTCTTCCGTCACCGTGCGCGATCTCAAGACGGGCAAACAGCTCTATCATCACGATTTTGCGGACGGGCTCGGCGGGTGGAAGGTCTACCCGAACTGCGCGGGCGGACACATCGAAAGCGGTGAACTCATCATTGAGGAGAGCGACGCCTTCAACGGCTTCTACTACGACGCGCAGAACTTCTCCGACTGCGAGGTCGTCATCGCCTTCCGCCGGCTCTCGGGCGAACAGAGTTTCATCGCGGGCGTCGGGATCGCCGATGTGCGCGACGCCGGCACGATGGACAATGCCGGATTCTCGATCTCCTGCCAATACGGCAAAAACCACAAGGGATACGACGTCTCCTTCGACAAGCGCGTAGACTTCATGCGCACCGTGTGCGAGATGATGGGGAAGGATAAATTCCTCGGATACAGCCCCGAGGGGAACCTGATGAAACTCATCTACACCGCCAAGACCTTCACGGCGGAGATCTACAAGGACGGCGCATGGCACGAAGTGCTCTTCAAACACATCTGGAAGGTCAACGAACGGGTATTCCAGAGCGTGACCGTCGGAGACGACGGCAAGATCTTCCTCAAAGTCGTCAACGTCTCCGGGAAGGACGAGGAGATGGAGGCGGTCCTCAAAAACTTCCCGCCCAAGCGCAAGGCGACCGTCACCACGCTCTGGCATGAAGACCCGACCGCCATCAACGAGATCGGGATCCGCTACGGCAAGACGGTCAACATCGAGCCAACGGTCAGCGAGCAGCCGATCGACGGAAACGTGCTGAAGGCGACCGTCAAAAACAATAGCGTCAACGTCTTTGTCATCGAATAACCGACCGGATTTCGCCTTGGTTCCCGCGCAGGATCTGCGCGGGAATTTTTTTCGCTTTTTCCGCGGGAAATCATATCCGGCGGCCTTGTCCCATAGAATAGAGCGATGCTCGACTTCCTTCCGCCCCGGCTCCTCGGCGCCGTGCGGCATGTCAACCTTCATCGGCTCTACGAACTCCGCGTGCGGGCGGAAAAGCCCCTGCGCGCCGATCTCGGCGGGGAGTTCGTCTGCCTCGGGCCCTTTGGCGTCTGCACGGAGCGGGACGCGCTCCTGCCGACCGCGGACGAGATCGAACAGATCCTGTTCGCGGCAAGCGGGTATTCGGTCTACTCGGTGGAAAACCAGATCCGCCGCGGGTTTCTCACCGGGAGAGAGGGAGAGCGGATCGGGATCGCCGGGTCTTACGTCTACGAGGGGGAGAGGGTGCTCGCCGTGCGCGATGTGACCTCGCTCTGCATCCGGATCCCGCATGAGATCCGCGGCTGCGCCGAGGAGATCTACCGCCGCTGTCTCGGGGAGGAGATGAAGTCCGTTCTGCTGCTTGCGCCTCCCGGCGAGGGCAAGACGACGATCCTGAGGGACCTCACGCGGCTCGTCTCGGAAAAGCGGAAACTCAACGTGCTCGTGAGCGACGAGCGCGGAGAACTCTCGGCGGGTGACCTCGGAGATACCGCCGACTGCGTCAAGTTCGCCGATAAGCTCACGGCGTTCACGGCGGGGATCCGCGCAATGCGCCCCGATCTCATCGTGACGGACGAGCTCCTCCCGGAGGACTACTCTGCGGTGAAACGGGCGGTCGAGGGCGGGATCTTCGTCTTCGCCTCCGCGCATCTGACCCACTTCGAGCGGGTGCCCGAAAAGCTCTTTTCGCGGTATATCCTGCTCAACGGGCTCGGGAAGATCGGGACGATCTTCGACGAAGAGGGGAGGCTATGTGGCTGAAATTCCTCCTCGCCGTCCTCATCGTCGCCTTCTGCACCTTCCTCGGCTACTTCGCCGCGGGAAAGTACCGGGCGCGGAAGAGCTTCTATGAACAGTTCTCCGCCTTCAACGACGCCTACCTCGCCGAACTGAAATTCGAGCGGCGGCCGCTCGGCGTCTTTCTCCGTTCGGCCGTCTATAAGGGGGATTTCGGCAAGACGATCTCCGATCTTGCCGAAAAGCGCGCCATAACCGTCGGATACCGCTATCTGACGCCTTCGGAGCGGACGGACGCGGAGACTTACCTTGCCATGCTCGGGAGGGGGGATTCCCGTTCACAGAGCGGCTACTTCTCCTCCTGCAGTCCGACGCTGTCCGACAAGAAGGCGAAAGCGGACAAGGAGGCGAAGGAGCGGGGAACGCTCTACCTCAAGCTCGGGCTGCTCGCAGGTCTCGCCTTTGTCATTCTGATCGTATAACGCCTATGGATATCTCCGTCATTTTCCGCCTCGCGGCGATCGGGATCCTGATCACCGTGGTCTGCCAGGTCCTCAAAAAATCGGACAGGGACGACATCGCGACCGTCGTCTCCATCGTCGGGCTCGTCATCGCGCTCACGATCGCCGTCACGATGATCGGCGACCTCTTCGGGGTCATCCGCGACATCTTCAACTTATAGCATGGAAATTTTTCAGCTCGTCGGGATCGCCTTTCTCACCGCGATCGCCGCCATTCTGCTCAAGGGTACCAAGCCGGAGCTCGCGCTCGCCGTCACGATCGCGGGCAGCGTCATCCTCCTGCTCTTTGTATTCGATCTTTTGAAAGACAGCGTCTCGATCTTTCAGACCATAGCCTCCTCAACGGGCATCGAGCTCTCCCTCGTCAAGATCATTCTGAAGATGATCGGGATCGGCTATCTCGTGGAGTTCAGCGCGGGGATCTTGACAGACTTCGGGCAGAATGCGCTCGCGGACAAGCTCGTGTTCTGCGGAAAGATCATCGTCCTCGTGCTCGCGGTCCCCATCATCGAGGAGGTGCTCTCGCTCATCGTCCGCATCTTGGGGTTGATCGAATGACGGGGAAAAAACTTCTGATCGCCGCCCTGCTGCTTGCGGCGGTTCTGCTCATTCCGCACCGTGCAAACGCCGCCTATGCGGAGGGGGAGGAGGACGTCATGGAGGGGCTCGAACAAAAAATCGACGAACTTCTCGCCGCGCTGGATACCGAAGAGCTACAAAACTATCTCGACTCGCTCTCTAAATTCGGCGGAGTTTCCGTCCGTGACCGCCTGAAGAGCCTCATCACGGGCGACGTCTCGCTCGATTACGCGAGCCTCGGCGAGGCAGTCCTCGGGCTCATCCGCGGGGAGGCGAGCGTACTTTTGCCCGCTTTTGCGGTCGTTTTGGCGGTCGCGCTCCTCTGCGGCATCCTCAACTCTGCGAAAAACGGCTTTATGAATAGTACTATGTCAGACATAATCAACTTCATCGGCTTCCTTTCCGTGGGCGCCGTGGTGCTGTCCTGTCTGATCTCCGCGATCTCGGCGGGCTTCGAGACCGTCGCCCACATGCGCAGACAGATGGAGCTCGTCTATCCGCTCCTCCTCACGCTGATGGCGGCAAGCGGGGGGAGCGTGTCCGCCGCGGTCTGCCGTCCCGCGGTCGCATTCATGAGCGGGGGGATCGTCTCCCTCTTTGCCGAGATCGTTCTCCCGGCCGCCGTCCTCGTCATCGTGCTCGCCTTCGTCGGCAACCTTTCGGACAGCGTGCGGACGGAGAAGCTCGGCGACTTCTTCAAGAGCGTTTCCAAGTGGCTCATCGGGCTCTCTCTCGGGCTCTTCAGCCTCTTCCTCACCGTGCAGGGGATCTCCGCGGCGCAGTACGACGGTCTCTCCCTCCGCGCCGTCAAATACGTCCTCTCGGGCTCCGTTCCCGTGGTCGGCGGATTTCTCTCGGGGGGCGTGGAGCTCGTCGTCGCGGGGAGCGCCCTGATCAAGAACGCTCTGGGAGCCTTCGCCGTCTTTCTCCTCTTCGGAACGGTCCTGCGGCCGCTTCTGCTCTTTGTGGCGCTCCAGCTCTTTCTCCGCCTCTCTGCCGCCGTCACCGAGCCCGCCGGCGGAAAGATCTCAGCCTTCCTGTCCCGTCTTGCGGGCGACCTCGGCTACTTCATCGCCGCGCTCCTCAGCGTCGCCTTTCTCTATTTTCTCACCCTCCTGCTCTGCGTCTGCGCCTCGGGGGCGATCCTCTGATGAAGGCGTATATCATCTCCATCGTCGGGGCGATCCTGCTCTCCGCGCTCGTGACGGCGCTCGTCTCCGACAAGAAGATGGGGAGGTTCATCAAGGGGATCGCAAGGCTCCTCGTCTTTTCCGTCCTCGTGACGCCGCTTGTCGCGCTCTTCCGCGGCGATGGCGATCTGCCTTCCGGCGCTTCCGAGATCGGAACGGACAGCGGCTATCTTGCCCGCTGCACGGAACTGCTCAGGGAGAGCTATGGAGAGGAGGTCGGCGCCGTCCTTGCGGACTACCCCGTATGGGCGGAGACGGAGATCTCTCTGTCGGAGAATGGCCGCCTCGAGAAAATCACGGTAAAGATCGGGCAAAACGGCATAAACGAACAGGACGGGCATATAGATATGACAGCCGGGATCGAGTCGGCGCTCGAAGAGCGCTTCCGTTGCGAAGTGGAGGTGATATGGTGCAATTCCCGAGAAACAGAACGGTGAAGATCGTCTGCATCGGGCTTGCGGCGCTTCTGCTGCTGCTCGCCGTCTGGCTGGTCTTCTTCCGCACGGACGGGGCGGAGACACATGCGCTCAGCGAGCGGGAAGCGCGGCTCGTCCGCATCCTCGGCGAAGTCGAGGGCGTCAAAGAGGTCACGGCGATGGTCACGGAGGAGGACGGGAAGCCCGTCTGCGCCGTCGTGGTCTTTGCGGGGGCAGACAGCATCCTGACCCGTCTCCGCGTGCTCGACATCACCGCCGCGGCGCTCGGGATCGGGAAGGCGAACGTACAGGTCTATCCCGCGGAAGGATAACGAAATAATTTGTAAGGAGATAAAATACCATGTCCAACGTCAAAAAGATCGCACTGATGTCTACCCTCGTCCTGCTGCTTGCCGTCACGG
>CANPZH010000082.1 GCA_947589335.1 uncultured Clostridia bacterium
GGGGAGATGCAGCCCTTCGAGCTCGTCATCACCCTGCTCATCGCCGAACTCGCCTGCATCCCCATGGCGGACGTCTCCATCCCCCTCCTGTACGGCGTCGTCTCCGTTCTGACGATCTTCGTTTTGCACGAGATCATGACCCTCCTCGACCTCAAGCTCAAGCCCATCAAGGCGTTCATCAGCGGGAAGCCGGCCGTCGTCATCAACAAAAACGGGATCGACGACTACCAGCTCAAGAGGAACAACCTCGACGTGAGCGATCTCATCGAGTCCCTGCGCGCGGCGGGATACTTTTCCCTCGACTGCGTGGACTACGCGCTGTATGAGGCGAACGGGACCTTCTCAGCCCTCCCCAAACAGGACTATGAGGGCATGCAGACCTCCCTCCCCCTCGTCATCGTCGACAACGGGAAGTTCGACGAAAAGAATCTCGCGGTCGCGGGGCTGGATCGCGCCTTCTTCGAGGGACTGCTCAAAGAACAGGGGATCGGGAACGTCAAGCGGGTGCTCGTCATGACGGCGGACGGCACGGGGAAGATCTATCTCCAGACGAAGGGGGAGAAGTACCGCACCTTCACGGCGGAGTATCCGGAGGGCAAGACATGGTGAAATCTCTTCTGGCGATCGCCGTCGCCGCCTCCCTTCTGCTCGGCGCGGGACTGTTCGAATGGTTCTATGTCAACGATCTGTTCGGCGATTTCGGCGGGGAGCTCAACGCGCTCTGTCTCAAGGCGGAGGACGGGACCGCGAGCGGCGAGGACGCCAAGGCGGTGCAGGCCTCGTGGGAGAGACGGAAGGAGGAGCTGCACGTCTGGATCCCGCACAACGACGTCCGCCTCATCGACGACTACCTCTCCGAGACGGTCGGGCTCATCTCCCGCGGGGAGACTTCCCTCGCGCTTGCCAAGCTCTCGATCCTCATCCATCTCACGGAGTGCCTGCCCGATACCTACAAACCGGGCATCGCGAACATCTTCTGAACAAACATATGCGCCCCGCGCGGCCGCTCGGCCGCGCGGGGCGCATCCTTCTCTCCCGCCGATACCCTGCTTATACCTCGTCGACGACCCCCGAAAAGAGGGTGACGCCGTAGGGATCGGTGAGGATGAACCCGAACGAACGGTCGACGACGAACCGCTCATACACCGTCTCGTAGCCGTCCGGGCCCGCCGCGCCCGCACCGATGAACGCCGTGACGGCGGCGCCCTCGATCCCCTTTCTGTCCACGGTGAGGCTGACGATATGGCGAACTTCCGAGCACCACAGATTTTCGTCGCACAGCGCGGAGAGATCGCACCTCTCCTCCTCGAAGAGGGAGCCGACCCCGAGGGATCGCAGCACGCCCTTCACGTCTCCGTCGTACTCCGCCTTGAACTCGGGGAAGAGGCAGCTCGTCATATAATGGATCTTGTTCTCGTCGTCATCCGCGTGAAAGTCGGTGACGGCGTTTGCCTCCCTCAGCGTCTCTTCGGTGAAGATCCCGCCTGCCGTCTCCCCCTCCTTCGGGAGCAGGAACTTGATCATGTACCCGTTGTACGTCTGCGTGTAGAACATCGTATAGCGTTCGCTCTCGAACGCCCTGCCGCGGACGGAGTAGCCCTCGAGAAGACGGACGGAGCTCTCGCTGCCGTCTGCCCCCGTGAAGGTGTATTCCCCGTCGGCAAAGGGCAGATCCTTGCCGAGACGGTTCCAGATGTCCTTGAGATAGAGGGTGTTCAGGATCACGAACGCCGTCTCTTCGGAAAGTTTCAGGTCCCTGTCGATGACCCCGTGCGTATTCCGGCAGATGAACTCCCGCACCGCGCGGTTGGCGTTCCTGTTGTCTCTGCCGAAGTCCGCGCTGTAGGAGTAGCAGCGGTATTTTTCCGCGAGGGCGGAGATCGCCGCCTCCTTGGCGTGCACGGAAGGATCCAGCCAGATGGAGTTGCCCGAGGACAGACGGCTCTCGAGATCGTCCGCATTGCTCCGCTCCTCCGCCGTCAGGGAGCGGACGAAGGTATCGTACTGCGCCCCGAGCGTCTCGTATCCGACGCCGAGCGCCGAGAGCAGCTCCTCCCGTGTCTCCCCCGCCGCACACTCCGCGGCGGGCGCCATCGCCATATAGACGGAGACGGGCGAGACGGCGAAGTTCCCCTCCCGGTCCCTCGCTCTGTATGCCGCGGCGGCAAAGTCCGCCGCAAACGCCTCCGCGCCCTGTGCGACCGCGCGGAAGTTCGCCTCCCGCCGTTCGGAATAGGAGAGCGGCACGCACTCCGCGGGCGCGCCGAGGAGGACGCTCTTGCCCTCGTTCAGTTCCCCCGTGAAGGGGGTCTCCGCGCATGACGCGGCGCCGAGCAGGAACACTGCCGCAAAGAGCGCGCATGCCGCCTTGACCGATCTTCTCATTCCGTTCACCTCTCAGAGCTTCTTTTCTTATATAACGGCGAAGCGCGGGCGTTTGTCCCGCTTTTTCTGTATTTTTCCGCCGAACGGCCCTTTTTTGCGGGGGATCATGCCCTTTTTCTCCCCGCAGCCGCCCGCAAGACGGCGCGAAGTCGTTGACGGCGCCGTCCGGATATGATATAATACTGTAGATATCGGCCACGGCGCACGGGGGCGATCCCGCCCTCCCGCCGAAAAAATCCCGTATGAAGAGACGCTTATGAAACCGAAACATTTTCTTGCCGCCGCCCTGAGCCTTCTGATGCTCCTTCCCATGCTCCCCTTCCGCACGGGCGCTGTCCGCGCGGACGCCGCCGAGCCCGTCAAGGTCGGGTTCTTCGCCTTCTCGGGCTACCACATCACAGACGAGGTGACGGGCAGGCGCAGCGGCTACGGCTACGAATTTTTGCAGCATCTCGCGCGGCGTGCGGGATGGGAATACGAATATCTCGGCTACGACAAGTCGTATGAAGAAAACCTCGCCATGCTCGAACGGGGAGAGGTCGACCTCGTCACCTCCGTCTCTTACAGCGAGGAGCGGGCGGAAACCTTCCTCTTCTCCGACAAAGACATCGGCATGAACTCCACCATCTTCACGGTGAGAGCAGGCAACACGGACGTTGAAAAGGGCAACTACGAGACCTACAACGGGCTGAAGGTCGGCATGCTCAAGATCAACTCCAAGAATCAGATCTTTCAGCATTTTGCCGAGGAGCACAACTTCACCTGCGACTGGCGGGAGGAGTATGAAACGGAGCCCGAACTCACCGCCGCCCTGCAGCGCGGGAAGGTGGACGCCATCGTCTCGGGGAGCCTGCGCGCACTGGAAAACGAGTGGCTCATCGAGTCGATCGAGCCGAGCCCCTTCTACGTCGTCACGCGGAAGAGCGACGAGGAGCTCATGGCGCGGGTCAACGCCGCCATCGAGGCCATGGACGTTCAGGAGCCCGACTGGCGGAATGTGTTGCAGAACAAGTATTATTCGACGAACAGCAAGGGCAGCGTGATCCTCAGCGCGGAGGAGCGGGCATTCCTCGAAAACCTGAAGAGCACGGGAAAACCCGTTACCGTGCTCATGAATCCCGACCGCCGCCCCTATTCCTACTTCGAAAACGGCGAGGCGTGCGGGATCTTCCCCGCCCTCTTTGAAAAGATGATCGCAAGCATCGGCCTTACAGAAGATCTCGATCTCCCCTATCAGTATCTCCCCGTGAAGAGCCGCGAGGAATATGCGAATATGCGCAAGGCGCAGGCAGCGGATATCGTGCTCGACTTCGGCGACGACTTCTTCCTCGCCGAGCAGGACGGATATAAGATCACCGACTCCTACTACAGCTCCACCCACACCCTCGTCAAGCGGAGAGATCTGCGCGGCGGGATCAAGAGCATGGCGGTCATCAAGTATGCCGACAACTCCTATTCCCACTATCTTGCCGACTACGCGAGCCTCAAGAACACCGAACTTCAATACTACGATTCGCTCGAAGAGAGCATCACGGCGGTCCGGGAGGGAAGATGTGACGCGACGATCGCCCTCTCCTACGTTGCCGAGCTCTTCATCTGGGAAGACACCAAAAACGAACTCTCCTCCGAGCTCATCGGGGAGGCCTCGACCGCCTATTCCCTCGGCGTGCACACGGACGGCGACGTCACCCTCCTCTCCATTCTGAACAAGTGCGTGGCGGGGCTCGACCGCAGCGCATCCTCCTCGATCATCACCGAAGAGGTCACGAAGTTCCGTCCCTCCGTCGACGGAGGGCTCATCTCCTTCCTGCGGCGCAACCCCATCTATATCGTGTTCGTCGTCACGGGCGTGCTGCTGCTGCTCTTCGCGATTGCGATGCTCGTCATCAGAACGCTCAACCAGCACCAGCTGCAGCGGAAGGTGACGGAGGCGACCAGGAAACTCCAGGCGCAGACGGAGGAGCTCTCCGTCGCCCTGCACGCCGCAGACGCCGCGAACCGCTCCAAGACCACCTTCCTCAACAACATGTCGCACGATATCCGTACGCCCATGAACGCGATCATCGGGTTCACCGCGCTCGCAACCGCCCATCTCGACAACAAGGAGCGCGCCCTCGACTACCTCTCGAAGATCTCGCAGGCCTCCAACCACCTGCTCTCGCTGATCAACGACGTCCTCGACATGAGCCGCATCGAATCGGGCAAAGTGCACATCGAAGACCGCCCCGAAAACCTTGCCGACATCCTGCAGGGGCTGAGGAACATCATCCAGTCCGACATCCACGCCAAGCACCTCGAGCTCTTCATCGACACCGTCGACGTCACCCGCGAGGAGGTGTACTGCGACAAGCTCCGCCTCAACCAGATCCTTCTGAATCTGACCTCGAACGCGATCAAGTTCACGAAGAGCGGCGGCTCCGTCTTCATACGGGTGACCCAGAAACCCTCCGAGAAAGAGGGCTACGGCACCTACGAATTCAGCGTGAGCGACACGGGGATCGGCATGAGCCCGGAATTCACGAAGACCGTGTTCGAACCCTTCACGCGCGAGCGCAACTCCACCGTGAGCGGGATCCAGGGCACCGGGCTCGGCATGGCGATCACCAAGAACATCGTCGACATCATGGGAGGGACCATCACCGTAGACAGCGAACAGGGCAAGGGCACCGAATTCGTCGTCACCCTCGAGCTCCGCTTCGCCGACAGCGAACCCCGGGAGATGGCGCTCGCCGAACTGCACGGGCTCTACGCCCTCGTCGTGGACGACGACCTGCTCTCCTGCCAGAGCGTCTCCAAGATGCTGCGGCAGATCGGCATGCACGCCGAGTGGACGGTCACGGGGAAGGAGGCGATCGTCCGCACCACCGAGGCGATCGAGCTCGGGCACCCCTTCGAGGTGTACATCATCGACTGGTCCATGCCCGACATGGACGGCATCGCCACCGTGAAACAGATCCGTGCGATCATCGGAGACAACTCCCCCATCATCCTGATGTCGGCATACGACTGGGCGGACATCGAACAGGAGGCGCTGAAGGCGGGCGTCACGGGCTTCATCAGCAAGCCGCTGTTCGCCTCCGACCTCCACCGCGCCCTCGAAAAGAGCCTCGGAAAGACCGCTCCCGAACCCGCGCCCGCGCCCAAGGAGAACAAATTCGCGGGGAAGCGCATCCTCCTCGTCGAGGACAACGAACTCAACCGCGAGATCGCGGAGGATATCCTCACGGAGGCGGGATTCGCGGTCGAGAGCGCCGAGAACGGCAAGATCGCCTGCGAGATGGTCCAAAATTCCCATGCGGGATATTACGACCTCGTCTTGATGGACGTTCAGATGCCGATCATGGACGGCTACGAAGCCTCCAAACACATCCGCGCCCTCGAGGACAAGGCGCTCGCCGGAATCCCCATCATCGCGATGACCGCCAACGCCTTCGAGGAGGACAAGGCGAACGCATTCGCCGCCGGCATGAACGGACATCTCGCAAAGCCGATCAACATCGACGCGATGTTCGCCCTGCTCGAGCAGATCCTCGGCGGGGAAGACGAATCCGCCTGATCCCATTTCCCCAAACCGTACAAAAAATGAGCGGAGACCGCTCATTTTTTTATGCCCGTTTATATGGCTGTTTGCTTTGCGGAGAAGTCACCCGTTTTCCGCCGAGCGGAAATCGCAGTGCTCCCAATGGTCGTTGACGATCCCGATCCCCTGGAGATAGGAATAGACGATCGTCGGTCCGACGAACCGGAACCCGCGCCGGATCAGTTCCGCGCTGATCTTTTCCGAGAGTTCGTCTTTTGCGGGCATCTCCGAGACGTCCGAAAGATGATGATCGACGGTCTTTCCGTCCGTAAACCCCCAGATGAAGCGGTCGAAACTGTCGAACTCCTCCTGCACTTTGAGGAAGGCACGGGCGTTTGCGATCGCCGCCTCGATCTTTCTGCGGTTGCGGATGATCCCCCTGTCTTCCATCAGTTTTCCGATCTTCTCCTCGCCGTAGCGGGAGACGGTCTGCGGGTCGAAACCGTCGAATGCCCTGCGGAAATTCTCTTCCTTGTTCAGGATCAGATCCCAGCTGACCCCCGCCTGCATGCCCTCCAACACGAGCATGGCGTAGAGCTCGCTCTCCCGGTGTTCGGGCTTGCACCACCGCGTATCGTGATAGCGCAAGGCCTTTTCGGAAGCGGATCCCTTCGTCCCGAAACTGAAATTACAGCGTTTCTTTTCCATGCGCCCTCCGTATGTGCCGTTTTGGCTCGGAATGACATATTCCCCCTCCTTGGCGCCCCTCTCAGGGGAGCTGACGAGGCGTAGCCGAGGCTGAGGGGTTTTTTGATAGTTTATTAAAACCCTTTTGCCTTCGCTGCGCTCAGGCACTTTCCCTAAAAGGGACAGCGAGAGGCATTCTCTT
>CANPZH010000083.1 GCA_947589335.1 uncultured Clostridia bacterium
CGAAAGGGGGAGGCGTTCGCTCGAGACAAAGCATATGCTCGAGGAGGAGTACGCCGCCTGTTGCAAGCGGAGCGCGCTCTATGAGCGTCTTAAGAGCCTCCTCGACGGGAATAAATTCATGGAGTACGTCGCGGAAGAATATTTGCAGACGGTGGCAAAGAATGCGGGTTCGCGCCTTCTCTCTCTCACCGACGGACGTTACTTTTTGCGGTACGACGGCGGATTTCTCGTCGGCGACAACTTCAACGGCGGAAAGATGCGGGGCGTATATACCCTCTCGGGCGGCGAGACCTTCCTCGTCTCCCTCTCCCTCGCCCTCGCGCTCGGGGCGGAGATCTGCGCAAAGTCCCTCCGTCCCATCGAATTCTTCTTCCTCGACGAAGGATTCGGCACGTTGGACGCCCATCTCGTGGATACCGTGATGGACAGCCTCGAGAAGCTCCGCGGGGAACATTTCTCCATCGGGATCATCTCGCACGTCGAGGAATTGAAGCACAGGATCGACCGTAAGCTCTCCGTCGTCAAGGCGACGGAAAAGCACGGTTCGCAAATCATCGTGGAATGAGGTAACGGTTTGGCAAATGTGATATTGACGCCGGTCACGCTGTGGAAGGATTTCGACGAGAGCCTTCCCCTTATGGAGCAAGTCGTCTCCGAGAGAAGGGAGAGGGGCGTCGTTTTCCGCGACGTGAATTTTTACGGAAGGGACACGGGCATGGGCCGCGTGAAGATCTTCGCGCGCTATGTCTTTCCCGCGAATGCGGCAAACTTTCCCGCCGTCATGATCTTATTTGAAGCGGGCTTCCCCTTCGACGAGAAGTTCGTCGGCCACTTCCTCTCGCGCGGGATCGCCGCGCTCTGCGTGGACTACTGCGGGGAGATGGGCCCCGGCAGACACACGATCTATCCCCGCGACGTCGACTATGCCAATTTCTGCCGCGTGGGCAGGGCGATGGACTACGCCGACAAGACGGCGAAGGAGACGAGCTGGTACGAGTGGGCGGCCGTCATGCGGTATGCCGCACGCTATCTGAACGAGAAGAGCGAGATCACCTCGGTGGGGGCGATCGGGCTGAGAACGGGCGGGGAGGTGCTCTGGAAGATCGCTCCCTACGCAAAGCTCTCCTGTCTCATCACCGTCTGCGCCGCCGGCTGGCTCGCATACCGCCATATGGAGAAGTTCGGCGATTCGGAGAAGAAGAGCTTCGACGAAGAGCGGCACCGCTTCATCGCGGGCATCGACTCGCAGAGCTATGCGCCGCACGTCAAGTGCCCCGTGCTGATGCTCTGCGCCATCAACGACAAAAAGTGCAACTACGACCGCGTGTACGACACCTTCCAGCAGATCAACCCCGACGTCGAGAAGTCCATTCTCTACTCCGCGCACGGAAACGGGCTGATCGGCGAACACTCGGTGGACAACATCGACATGTTCCTCTCGAAGTATCTGTTCGGCAGGTCGGTCTACATCAGCAAGCCCATCACCTTCTCCGTCTTCGAAGAGGACGGGAACCTCAAGGTGAAGGGAAGTTACGACCCCGAGGGGGATCCCATCGAATGTGGGATCTTCTATTCCGAGAAGATCGACAACTTCCGCGCGCGGGACTGGACCCGCGTCCTCGGGAACATCGGCGATATGAAGGACAACACCTGCGTCTTCCCGCTCGAAGTGTACGAGGGGAGCAGCAAGGTGCTGCTCTACACCTTCGTGCGCTATTCCAACGGATTCTCCATCACCTCGAAGATCCAGGAAGTCGTACTGAAAAATCCCTATAAAAACGCCAAGCACAGGAGCCGCATTCTCTACTCGGGCAAGGAGGGCTATGCGGGGATCGCCCGCTTCCGCCGCCGCGCGAGTTCGATCGCGGACTGCTTCACCGACGCCCGCTCCGAAGTGGCGCTTCTGCCCGGCTACGGCGGGATCATGGGCTTCTCGACGGAGAACGGCGTCATCAGCTACCGCGTGAGCGAGCCCCGCTGCGAACCGCCCGAGGGCGCATGCTTCCAGTTCGACGCATACAGCAAGACGGGCGGACAGCTCCTCGTGGTTTTCTATACCGACGCGGACGAGACGGTCGGCTACGGCTACCGCACCGAGGTGCCCGCGGGCGGGAAATGGAAGAATTTCATTCTCTCCTGCGGCGATTTCAAGTCCGAGACGGGCGTTCCGCTCTCCGATTTTACGGAGGCGGTCTCCGTCGTCTTCCTCGGCGAGGGGGAAGTGCTCGCCAATAATCTGAAGTGGCTGTAAGATATGGAGCTTCACGAGATCGTAACGACAAGAAAGCCGCACCCGTGCGGCGGGACAAAGTGGGAGATCGTGCGGACGGGCGCAGACTGTAAGATCAGGTGCCTCACCTGCGGCAGAGTGGTCATGCTCGCACCCGAAGATCTCAAAAAGAGGACGGTCAGAACGGAGGGGAGCAGGGTATGACGCAGCTCAGGGAAATGCTCAACAAGAAAAAGAGCCCCGCCGGGAATGCCGTGCTCGTCGTCTTCTGCGCCTTCCTCATCATCCTGCTCCTCTTCGATCTGTACTTCACGATGCACTATCTCGTCGTGGAGGTGAGCGGGAGATCCATGCAGAACACCCTGCAGAGCGGGGACTTCCTCTATGCCGAGCGCGGAAGGGCGCCCGAGCGGGGGGACATCGCGATCATCGACGTCTCGCCCTACCGCGAGCGGGACCGCTTCTCGGGCGACCTCATCATCAAGCGCATCATCGGGCTCGGCGGCGACACCGTGCAGATCGCGGGAGGGAAGGTCTATATCCGCTATGCGGGAGAGGAGGACTACCGCCTTCTCGAAGAGGACTACACCTTCGGCGAAACGGCGGTATTGAGCGGGAACGGCACCTACGAAGTGAAGGAGGGGGAGATCTTCTTCCTCGGCGATCACAGGACGGACAGCACCGACTCCCGCATCGTCGGCTGCTATCTCGAGACGGACGTCGTCGGCGTCGTGCCCGGCTGGTCCGTGCGGATGAAATCGCTCATCTCTGGCTGGGAGCGCATCCGTTCCCTCCTCGGCGGACGGACGACGACGGACTGATCCGCGAGACTGACATCGGAAAGAAAAAAGGAGAACAACATACTATGGCAATCCGCATTACTACAGACAGCACCTGCGACCTCGGCGAAAATCTTGCCAAGCGGCAGATCGACGTCATGCCGCTCTCGGTGATCCTCGGCTCCTCCGCCTACCGCGACGGGGTGAACATCACCCCGCGGGAAATCTTCGACTACGTCGACAGGACGGGCGAACTCCCCAAGACGGCGGCGCCGAGCATCGGCGACTACGAGGAGTTCTTCGCGCGTCAGACCGAGGGGGGAGATACGGTCATCCACTACAATATTTCCGTCAAGGCGTCCTCCTCCCATCTCTATGCGGCGGAGGCGGCAAAGAAATTCGGGAAAAAGGTCCATGTCGTGGACAGCATGGCGCTCTCCACGGGGCAGGGTCTGCTCGTGATGAAAGCGGCGGACCTCCGCGACGGGGGAGCTTCCGCAAGGGAGATCGTCGAGAAGACCAAGGCGCTCGCCCCCAAGATCAACACCTCCTTCGTGCCCGACCGCCTCGACTATCTCTATAAGGGAGGCAGGTGCTCCCGCATGACGATGTACGGCGCCAATCTGCTGAGGATCCATCCGCTCATCGAGATGGAGAACGGCCAGCTCTGCGCCGGTAAGAAATACCGCGGGAGCATGGAGAAGTGCATCGCGAACTATGTGGCGGACCTCGCGGTCCAATATCCGAAGTACGACCGCACCCGCGCCTTCATCACCCACAGCACCGCGGAAGAAAGCATCGTGGCGGTCGCGCGGCAGAAGGTCAAGGAGCTCTTCGTCTTCGACGAGGTGCTCGAGACGGTCGCAGGCTCGGTCATCACGGGCCACTGCGGGAAGAACACCCTCGGCGTGCTGTTCATTACGGAGTGAATATGACGAAACTTTACAGCGATCTCGACCTCTATGACGCGATCAAACAGCGCCGCAGGCTGCTCGGCGGCTATCTCACCGCGCTCGCTCTCTTCCTCGGCGGATTTGCGACGCTCGTCACGTTTTATTGTCTCCTGCCCTATAACGACCCGACCGCCAAGTGGTATGTCGTCGGGACAAGCGTCCTCACGGGGCTCTTCATCATCTTCTCCTTCCCCTACATGGGGATCAGCTTCAAGCGCTGCAATGCCTACTGCAAGGCGCTCCGCTTCATGTCGATCGGGCTCAAGGAGTACTCCGTTCTGCCCTTCGCGGGGATCGAGGACTGGACGACGAAGGACGGCGTAGACGTCAACGTCGCCACCTTCTCCGTGAAGAACGTCAAGCGGGAGGAGACGATGCTCCGCCAGATCTATGTGGACGGCGAGAAGGAATTCCCTCCCTTCCGCGAGGGATATTACGCGCGGCTCATCTCCCAGGGCAACCTGCTCATCGCATATGAGCTGACCGACCGGAAGGAGGAAGAGGAATGAGAGCGGTCGTCACGGTCACGGGGACGGACAGGAGGGGGATCATCGCCGCCGTCAGCGGCTTCCTCTCCGGGAAGGAGATCAACATCCTCGACATCTCCCAGACGATCCTCGGCGACCAGTTCGCAATGGTCATGCTCGCCGACACGTCTGTCTGCAGCGAGGACTTTCTGACCCTCTCCGAGCAGCTTTCTGCGCTCGGGAGGGAGATCGGCATGAACATCCGTCTGCAGCATGCGGACATCTTCGACGCGATGCACAACGTCTGAAATCCATGTTGAACCAAAGCCAAGTCATCGAAACGATCGACATGATCGAAAAAGAGCACCTCGATATCCGCACGGTCACGATGGGGATCTCCCTTCTGCCGTGCGTGCGCGAGAGTGCGGAAAAGACCGCAAAGGCGGTCTACGAACGGGTCGTGGGGAAGGCGGAGAAGCTGAGCTCCGTCACGGAGGCGCTCTCCCGCGAGTACGGGATCCCGATCGTCAACAAGCGGGTGTCCGTGACGCCCGTCTCTCTCATCACGGCGGCATTCCCCGAAGAGAGCGTATCCGTCGCCCTTGCCCTCGACCGCGCCGCGGAGACGCTCGGGATCGACTTTCTCGGCGGATACTCCGCGCTCGTCCACAAGGGCACTGCGGACTTCGAAAATACCTTTCTCGATACGATCCCGGAGGCGCTCGCTTCCACCAAGCGGCTGTGTTCCTCGGTCAACGTGGGCTCCACCCGCTCGGGGATCAACATGGACGCCGTCAGACGGATCGGCGAACTCGTCAAGGAGATCGCCGCCCGCACGGAAAGAGAGGGCGGCATCGGCTGCGCAAAGTTCGTCGCCTTCTGCAACGCCGTCGAAGACAACCCCTTCATGGCGGGAGCTTTCCACGGCACGGGCGAGGCGGATACCGTCGTCAGCGTGGGCGTCTCGGGGCCCGGGGTGATCCTGCATGCGCTGAAGGGCGTTCCCGGAGCGGACCTCACCGAGGCCGCGGAGACGGTCAAGCGCACGGCGTTCAAGATCACGCGGGCGGGACAGCTCGTGGCGGGAGAAGCCGCGAAGCGGCTCGGCGTGCGGTTCGGCATCGTCGATCTTTCCCTTGCGCCCACGCCCGCACGGGGGGATTCCGTCGCGCATATCCTCGAAGAGCTCGGGCTCGAGACGGTGGGAGGGCACGGCACCACGGCTGCGCTCGCCCTTCTCAACGACGCCGTCAAGAAGGGAGGCGTGATGGCGTCTCCGCGCGTCGGGGGGCTCTCGGGCGCATTCATTCCCGTATCCGAGGACATCGGCATGATCGAAGCGGCGGAGGCGGGAAAGATCTCCGTCGACAAGCTCGAGGCGATGACCTGCGTCTGCTCGGTGGGGCTCGATATGATCGCGATCCCGGGGGATACGCCTGCGTCGACGATCTCGGCGATCCTTGCGGACGAAGCGGCGATCGGCATGGTGAACGGCAAGACGACGGCGATGCGCGTCATCCCCGTCCCCGGGAAAAAGGTGGGGGACGAGGTCAGCTTCGGCGGACTGCTCGGGAGGGCTCCCGTCATGCCCGTCCATACGGGCTCGGCGGAGAAGTTCATCTCCCGCGGCGGGCTCATCCCCGCGCCCATCCACAGCTTTCGCAACTGAGGCCCGAAGACCGGCGAGCGGAGGACTGTAAAGCTTTATAGCGAAAATCAAGGAGTATATCATATATGGAAAGAAAGGAAATCGAGGAACAGTACAAATGGAAGATCTCGGACGTCTTTGCAAGCGACGAGGAGTGGGAAAAGGCGTTCGCCGCGCTCGAAGGAAGGGTGGACTTTGCGAAGTACCGCGGCACCCTGCACACGGCGGAGGCGCTGCTCGCCTATTTCGGCGCGCAGGAGAGCCTCACGGTCGACGCGCTCAGAGTCTATCTCTATGCCTTCATGAAGCACGACGAAGACGTCCGCGAGAGCAAATACAATTCCTACCTCGCGCGGGTGATGAACTTCTTCACCCGTTTGGACGCGGAGAACGCCTTCGCGACCCCCGAACTTACCGCGCTGCCCGATGAGACCCTCGACCGGCTGATCGCCGATCCCCGTCTCAAGGACTACGACTACATGCTCTCCCGCGTGAAGGCGCAGAAGGCGCATATCCTCTCCGAAAAGGAGGAGCGGATCCTCGCGCAGACGGGCGAACCGCTCTCCGCCGCGGGCGACGTGTTCGAGATCCTCGACAACGCCGAGCTCAACCTCCCCGAGATCGAATATGAGGG
>CANPZH010000084.1 GCA_947589335.1 uncultured Clostridia bacterium
CCATACATCGCGGGGAGCCATCCGCTATGCTGAAGAAAAGGAGAAACCAAATGGCATACGAAAAGCGGCTGTGCGTACTCAAACAGATCAAGAAAGGGTTTACGGCGGACGGGGAAGCGCCGGCGGGCGCGGTTTTCGCCGAACGGCTGGACGGAACGCTGACGGTCACTCCCCGCCTTGCGGGGCTTGCGGCGGTCTCGGAGGGCAGATACGCCCTCGCCGTGTGGGCGGGCGGGAAGACCTACTGCTTCGAATGGAAGGACAACCGTCCCTTCTCGGTGTCCGGGGCGCCTTCGCTCGAGGGGGGATTTTCCGCGCTCGTCGCGTTCGTGCGCGGAGGGGCGGAACCCGTCGCGTACGGCAGCTGCGGCAATGCGCCCGCGGATCCCGCCCTGCTCCTCTCCCTCTTCTCGGAGAAGAAAAAGGGGGGAGTCAAGCCCATTCCGGTCCCTCTTTCTCCCAACCAGACGCCCATTCCCGCGCCAAACGTGCCCCTTGCGCCGACCGTCCCTCTGCCCGACGAGGAGGACGGTGAGCCCTTTCGGGACGCCGCGGCGTCGGGCTACGACGACGAAGCGATCGCCTCGGACGACTACTACCTTCGCGAAGGCGCTGAAGATGCGCCTCTTGCTGCTCCGGGCAAGGAGACGGCGGACGGGGCGGCTGCTCGCGCAGATGAAGAGGACGGCGCTCCTTCGCCGTTCCGCCTCTCCTGCGGCGGGCTTACATACTACAACGAGATCGCCCCGAAGCTGAAGGAGGCCTTCCGCAAATACCCGAAGGACGAGCGGCTTTTGGCGGTCTTTCCCCATTCGGAGTGGGTGCGGACGGAGGCGGCGCTCCTCGGGGTCGTCTACGCGGAGGGGAGGCCGCGCTATCTCTGCGTCGCCATGGAGACGGTCCCCCCGCCCGAGGCGGAGCCCTTCGCAGTCTTCGTCCCCGCGAGCTGTTTTTCGGACGACGACGGGGTGTATGTCGTCTTCCAGGACGCCGGCACGGGGGAATACGTGAAGGTGGAAAGCGCTTAGGAAAATTCTTGAAAACCGTTTACATTGACACCGATCGGTGGTACAATATACTCGGAAGAAAAGGGCGGTCTGCCCATATCCAAAGGAAAAAAGTTCGGAGGTAAAAGATGGCGCTTACAAACAACAGGAAGGTGCTCGAATTTGTCAACGAGAGCGCGGAGCTCGCCTGTCCCGACGAGATCGTATGGATCGACGGGAGCGAGGAGCAGCTCGCGGCGCTCAGGGAACAGGCGGTCGGAACGGGGGAGATGATCCGTCTCAACCAGACGAAACTCCCCGGCTGCTACTATCACAGGACGGCGCAGAACGACGTCGCGCGCGTCGAAGACCGCACGTTCATCTGCTGTAAAAACAAGGAGGACGCAGGTCCCATCAACTATTGGATGGATCCCTCCGAGGCATATGCCCTCTGCCGCGAGATCGCCCGCGGCAAGATGAAGGGGAGAACGATGTACGTCATTCCCTACTCGATGGGCATCGTCGGTTCCCCCTTCTCCAAGATCGGGATCGAGGTCACCGACTCCATCTACGTCGTCCTCAACATGGCGATCATGACGAGGGTCGGCACGGAGTGCTACGACTATCTCGGCGAGGACGGGGATTTCATCAAGGGCTTCCACTGCAAGTGCGACGTCGACCCCGAAAAGCGCTACATCATGCACTTCCCCGAGGACAACACGATCATCTCGGTCAACTCCGCCTACGGCGGCAACGTCCTGCTCGGCAAGAAGTGCTTCGCGCTGAGGATCGCCTCCTGCCTCGGCAGGAAGGAGGGCTGGATGGCAGAGCACATGCTGATCTTGGGCGTGACCTATCCCGACGGCAGCAAACACTATCTCGCGGCGGCATTCCCGTCCGCCTGCGGGAAGACAAACCTCGCCATGCTCATTCCGCCCAAGCACTATCTCGAGAAGGGATACCGCGTGGAGTGCGTGGGAGACGACATCGCATGGATCCGCATCGGCGCGGACGGACGGCTCTGGGCGGTCAATCCCGAGAACGGGTTCTTCGGCGTCGCGCCCGGGACCAACGAAAAGAGCAATCCCAACGCGCTCGCGGCGACGAGGCAGGGCACGATCTTCACGAACGTCGCCATCGACCCCGCCGACAACACCGTCTGGTGGGAGGGGCTTACCAAGAATCCGCCCGAGAAGCTCATCGACTGGCTGGGCAATCCCTGGACGCCCGCAAGCGGCGTGAAGGCGGCGCACCCCAATTCCCGCTTTACCGCTCCCGCAAAGGGCTGTCCCTGCCTCTCTCCCGCATTCGATTCGAAGGACGGCGTGCCCCTCGACGCGATCATCTTCGGCGGAAGGAGGGCGACGACGACCCCGCTCGTCTATCAGTCCCGCGACTGGAACCACGGCGTGTTCGTCGGCTCGATCATGAGCTCGGAGACGACGGCGGCGGCGACGGGCGCAGTCGGGGTGCTGCGGCATGACCCGATGGCGATGAAACCGTTCGCGGGCTATCATATGGCGGACTATTTCGGACACTGGATCGAGATGGGCAAGAAGATCAAGAATCCGCCCAAGATCTTCAACGTCAACTGGTTCCGCCAGGACAAGGACGGAAACTTCATCTGGCCGGGCTTCGGCGACAACATGCGCGTGCTCGATTGGATCCTGAAGCGCTGCGCCGGCACGGTGGACGCGCGGGAGACGGCGATTGGTTACGTCCCGTACGCGAAGGACATCGACCGCGAGGGGCTTTCGATCACCGAGGAGACCCTCGAGAGCATCCTCTATGTGGACCGCGCGCGCTGGGGCGCCGAGGCGGAGGAGATCGAGGGCTATTACAAGCAGTTCGGCGACAGGCTCCCCAAGGAGCTCCGCGAGAGTCTCGAGACCCTCAAGGCCAACTGCAGAGAATAAGCGGGTACACATAAAAAACGGCGGAACCTTCCGCCGTTTTTATAATGCCTTGGAAATGCGGTAAGAATGCGGATGAGATTCCTCCTCGCTTTCGCTCGTCGGAATGACGTGGGGGGGGGAATGCGCTCGCCGGAATGACGCAGGGGGGAAGGGGCGTCGGAATGACATAGTGGGTATTTATTACGTCATTCCGCCCTTCTTTTTACGTCATTCCGAACGAACGTGAGGAATCTCAATACGTCATGTTGAGCGAAGTCGAAACATGGACATTATCATAATGCGGTCCACACTTCGGCAGGCTACTTCGTCGCATGCGCTCCTCGTGCCGCCCAAGGAACCATGACAGTAGAATGGCGGGGCAGTGTGACGTAGAAAGCGGCAGTGTGACGTGCATGCTTCTCCCTACGCTCGTCGGAATGACGTAGGGGAGGAAGGGGCGTCGGAATATCGCAGGAGGACGGCGCCGCTATAAAATTCCCACAGAAGGGACAATGTGCGCAAAAACAGTTGACTTTGTGAACTAATTCGGGTATAATACCAACCGCAAAGGAGGGTCTTACATGCTCAGGATCATAACCGACTCCTCGGCGGAGTTCTCTTCAGAGGAGGCAAACGCGCTCGGGATCGACGTCGTCCCGCTGACGGTCGTATTCGGCGACAGGGCATATCTCGAGGGCGTGGAGCTCACGAAGGAAGAATTTTACCGCCGTCTGCTCTCGGGCGAATTCCCGAAGACGTCCCAGCCGAACGAGGAACAATTTACCGAAGCGTTTGCAAAGACCATGGGGGAGGAGACGCTGGTGCTGCTCATTTCCTCCGCGCTCTCGGGGACGGCGGACACGGCGCGGCTTGCGAAAAAGAACGGAAACTTCACCCATGTCCATATTTACGAGACCGCCTGCACGACGGTCATGCTCCGCTATCTGGTGGAGGAGGCGTGCTCGAACCGCGAACGGTCTGCCGAAGAGGCGATCACCGCGCTCGATGAACTCCGCCCCCGCCTGCGGCTGCATGCCGCGCTCGACACCCTCGAATATCTGCGCAAAGGGGGGAGGATCAAGAAGAGCGTCGCCTTCGTGGGCGACATGCTCGGGATCAAGCCGATCGTCACGGTCTCTCCGCGCGGCACGGTGGAGCTCGAGGGCAAGGCGCACGGGCAGAAGAAGGCGCTCAAAACGCTGGCGGAACTCTTCCGCGGCGAAAAGGCGGATCCCGCCTATCCCGTCCGCTTTCTGCAGACGGACACCGACGCTCCCTCCCGCGAGGTCATGAAGGAGCTCGGCATGGAGGGCGCCCCCGTCTTCCGCGTCTGCTGCGCGGTGGGATCCCACATCGGCCCGAACGCCGCCGGGATCGCCTATGTCGCGAAAAAGGCTTAATACTCCGAGATCCCGAGGATATAGTCCGACTTGACGTCGAGCAGGGCGCACAGCTTGGCGAAGGTGTCGAGGGCGGGGAAGATGTCCTTTCGCATGTACTTCGAGACGGTCTGCGGAGAGACGCCGACCGCTCGCGCGATCTCCTTCTGCGGGACCCCGCTCCTCGCAATGCACTCCCTTAGCCGCCGTTGGATCTGAGAAAGTTCCATATTTTCCCCCTTATTTTTGGTTTTTCCGAAAAAAATATCGCACAATGTGCGATATTTTACTTGACAATCGTATATTAGGTGATTATAATGGAAGCTGTCCCCGGGAAGTTTCCGATCCCTCGGGGGCGGATAAACCGGCAGAAAAAACTTTCCCCTAAACAGTCATTTTCCCGGTTTATCGCCCCGCGCGCCGCTCGGCGCGCGGGGCACTTCGGGGGAGGTATGAGGCGCAAGAGGGAGAAAGAGGGCGGGATTTCCCTGCTGTTTGTACGGTTCTATCAGATGCTCCTTTCCTTTTTGCAGGGCGGCGGTTTCCGGTAAGGAGGACGAAAAAGGCGCCTGCCTTCCGCGGTGCGGAGGGCAGGCGCCGTCTGTTTTTTACAAAGGGGCCGTCACATCACAACAATGTCTCTCTGTGCAAACTGTTCTTTGAGGTCTGCGGGGAACTCGTCGTCGGTGATGAGGACGTTGATGTCTTCGAGGTGCGCGAAGGTGTGGGGCATGATCTTGCCGATCTTCGAGCTGTCGAGCATCATGTACACGGTCTTCGCCTTCTTGCGGGTCATCTTCAGGAGATCCGCCTCCACCATCGAGCCGCAGGAGAAGCCGTTTTCGGGCGTAAACGCCGAAGCGGAGATGATGGCGAGCTCGAAATTGGTGTTTTCGAAGTAGTCCTTCGCGACGGGGGAGGCCGTAGACAGATTGTCTTTCAAGACCTGTCCGCCGAGCACGGTGACATCGAGATTCTTCTTCTGTGCAAGCTCGATCGCAACTGCCAGACCGTTCGTGAACACATGGATGTTGATGTCGGGCAGTTCTTTCGCAAGGCAGAGAGAGGTGGTGCCGCCGTCCATAAAGAGGGAGCTGTTTTCCTCGATGAGGCTCGCCGCTTTTTGCGCGATCTTGATCTTTGCATCGGTGTGCATCGCCGTCTTTTTCGCATACGGCTCGCTGGACACTTTCTGCACCTCTTTCACGGACATGGCTCCGCCACGGACACGGATGATGCGTCCCGCCTGTTCGAGCTGAAGAAGATCGCGTCGAAGCGTCATCTGGGAGACTTCGGGGAAGTAGGTTCCGAGCTGTGCCAAACCGAGTCTGCCGCGCTTATCCAAAAGCTCGGCGATTCCTTCGAGACGGTCTTTTTTCATGATTTTTCCTCCTTATCTTATTTACTATCTCTTTTTTATCATGGAGATACTAACACAAATGTCTGTGAAATGCAAGTATTTTTCAATTTATTTTTTCACATATTCACTATTTTATAGTAAAAGCGGAACAAGATAGAAAAAGTGCCCGACAATCTGATCGATTTTTCAGAAAAATCTTTACATGTTCGGCGTTTTCGTGCGGAATTTCCAAGCCGCCCCGCGCGCCCGCGGGAGAAAATCCGCAGCGGAAGTTTCGGGAATTTTGTGTTTGCCGTGGAAAATGCTTTGCATTTTTTCCCGCATAATGCTAAAATAGGGGCATGGAATACAGCTATCTTCGCGAACTCGACGAATTTTTCTGCGCGCAGTTTGCCGACTACGTCCGCATCGCCGCCATCAGGGGCTATTCCATGCCCGAGATGCTCACCGTGGGACAGGACGGCAACATCACCAGAAAAGACTCCAAGCACATGCGGCTCGTCTACCAGAAGGATTGGGCGGAGCTTCTCGCGCAGTTCAAAGAGGGGCTTGCGGACACCGAGTTCACCTTCGGGTTCTCCTTCCCCTCCCTCTCGGACCGCATCCGCGATCCCTTCCGCAAGCAGACGTTTGCAAAGCTCCTTCCCGCGGTGCTGAAGCGGTACGACGAGACGGCGGAGAGCGTCGGGAAAAAACTCGCGCTGGAGCCGAAGATCTGGCAGGGCATCGTCAAGGGGAAGCTCTATCCAGAGAAGAATACGGTCATGGCGGTCGCGCTCGTCTGCCACATGCAGATGGCGGACGTGAACAACCTGCTCCTCGTTTTGGGGCTCGAGCTGAAACCGGACAGCGTGCGGGACATCGTCTTCGAATATCTCATCATGCAGAAGGTCTTCAACGCGGAGATGCGGGATCGCTGCCTTGCCGAATACCGGATCGACACGATCCCCATCCGCAGGGAGGAAGAACCGGCGGAAGAGGGCACGGCATAGACTGCATTATGTTTTTTGCGAGACTGAGAAAGGACATCGCGGCGGCGAAGAGGAACGACCCTGCCGCCCGCAG
>CANPZH010000085.1 GCA_947589335.1 uncultured Clostridia bacterium
GCTATGAAGAAGGAGAGCCCCCCTTTCAGTCCCCTCTCCCCCCGCTCGCGCCTGTCGAAAAAGACGAGATAGAGGATGACGCCGGCAAAGCATACGCAGGAGCCGATCACGAGCAGAAGATATCCCCACAGGGGAAGGACGGCAAAGAGATCCGCATAGCCGCAGGCGGATAACACCAGAATGAGCAGATTGTTGAGAAAGTGCGCGAGGATGGTCGGGAGCGCGCTCCCCGCCCGAAGCGCGAGGAGGGCATAGCATGCCCCGCAGAGGAATTGGTAGACGGTCTGTTCGGGCCTTCCGTGGAAGAGGGCAAACAGTGCGCCCGAGAGCAGCACCGCGGGGAGCTGTCCCCAGCCGCTCTCATACATCTTCCGCGCCAGGATCCCGCGGAAGAGCGTCTCTTCGAAGAGGGCGGGCAGCACGCCGATCACGAGGATCGCGGGGAGCAGGTTCCAGCCCGAGAGGTCGGGCACGGACACTCCGCCCGATTGATAGCCCGTCTTTTCAAGCGAGGAGATGAAGAGGCCGTTGAGCTCCGAGAGGGAGAAGAGCAGCCCGAACGCGAGCAGGACGGCAAGCAGAAAATACTTCGGCCGCGTCCTTCTGAAGGGGGCGGCAAGCGGCTCCTTGCTCCGCACAAAGTAGACGGCGAGGGCGCCGCAAAAGGCGAGCTGCGCGCTGAGATAGGCGAAATAGAGATATCCGTTCTCCCCGGCGGCATCCGCCCCGTAGACCGCCGAGGCGACCGCCGCCGTCAGGTAGGCAAGCAGCGCCGAAAGGACGGCGGCGACGGTATAGGCGAGCCCGCTCTCCGTCAGTCCCTTCCGCCGCAGCATCTCCCGTTGTTCTTCGTTTTGATCCATGCCCCCATTATAGCGGAAAATTGCGGAAAGTTCAACAAAAACGTTGCTTTTTCCGAAATTTGTTTTTATAATAGGGCTATGAGAACCGTCGATACCCAACAGATCGCAGACTGCGTTTACCGCCTTGCGCGGCGCGCGGGGCTCACCCTCACGGAGAGCTGCCGCAGGGCGCTGAAGGAGGCGGAATCCGCCGAAGAGGGCGCGGCAAAGTTCGCCCTCAACGCCGTCTTAAACAACGAACAGACGGCGCAGCGGGAACATATGCCCGTCTGCCAGGACACCGGAATGGCCGTCGTTGTCATCGAACTCGGACAGGAGGTCGCGCTCACCGGGATCCCCCTTCGGGACGCCGTCGACGACGGTGTGCGCCGCGCCTATGCGGACGGGAATTTCCGCAAGAGCATCTGCGATCCCCTCATCCGCCGCAACACCGGGGACAACACCCCCGCCCATCTCCACACGGAGATCGTCGCGGGAGACCGCGTCTCTATCTCCTTCCTCCCGAAGGGCTTCGGGAGCGAGAATATGTCGCGGCTCGTCATGCTCACCCCCGCGGAGGGCAGAGAAGGGATCCTCGACACGATCGTGGAGACGGTGAAGATCGCGGGGTCGCGCCCCTGCCCGCCCGTCTATGTGGGCGTCGGGATCGGCGGCTGCTTCGACTCCTGCGCCTATCTCGCAAAGAAGGCCCTCTTGAGGGAGGTCGGATCGCGCAATCCCCGCGAAGACGTCGCTTCGATCGAGCGGGAGGCGCTCGGGCGGATCAATGCGCTCGGGATCGGCGCGCAGGGATTCGGCGGGAAGATCACCGCCCTCGGGGTCTCCTGTGAGATCGCCCCCACCCACATCGCCGGGCTTCCCGTCGCAGTCAATATCCAGTGCCACTGCGTGCGCTGTGAAAAGGAGACGCTATGACGAAAAAGATCATCCTTCCCCTCTCCGGAAAGGAGGAGCTGCGCGCGGGGGACGCCGTTCTGCTCTCCGGTACGATCTACACCGCGCGGGACTACGCCCATAAGCGGATCTTCGGACTGCTCGACCGAGGAGAGCCCCTCCCCTTCGAGCTCAAGGGCGCCTTCCTCTACTACGCGGGTCCCTGCCCCGCACCGGCAGGCAAGGCATGCGGGAGCTGCGGCCCCACGACGTCCGCCCGCATGAACGTTTTCGCCCCCCGTCTGCTCGATTTGGGGCTCGGCGGCATGATCGGCAAGGGCGAGATGAGCGAGGCGACGGCGGAGGCGATCAGGCGCAACCATGCCGTCTACTTTGCCGCGATCGGCGGCGCGGGCGCAACTTACGGCAACGCCGTCCGCAAGGCGGAGTGCATCGCCTTCCCCGACCTTTTCAGCGAGGCGGTCTACCGGATGGAAGTGGAGGATTTCCCCCTCGTCGTCGCGATCGACAGCTTCGGCGGGAACATCTACCGGAGATCGGACGGCCGGTCCGTATGATACCGTAAATCGCCGCGGGCGGAGCCAAAAGCTCCGCCCGCGTTTTCTGCCGATTTGATCAACGATCAATGATCATCGCCACCTTGCTCCAAAAGCCTGCCGCGGTGACGAAGATCTCCGTATAGGCGGCCGTATCGAGGCAGGTGAAGTAATACGGACAATCAAGGGGAGAGGTCTCGCCGGGCTCCTCCCCAAATTCCCCTTCGTCGAAAGAAAAAAGCCGCATATCGTAATAAATTTTCACGTCGCCCTTCCCGAGCATAAAAATCTTTTCATAGACACCTTCGTCGTTAATTGTTCGCAAAAAGATATGTCATTCACAAGGACGATGCATGTTCTTTTTTTGTTACGCGGCGTTACTTTCATTCCCCGGAGCAACCACAAATTTCATGAAGTTTCTCTGCAGATTGAAACTCATTCCGCAGTGATAATCATGCTGTAAGTGTATTTGTTATCTGAATGAAGTGAAATACACATTGTTTATTGTACGATATTCATTGCTTAATTCAACAAAGGAATACCAATATGCCATATCATCCGTTATGGTAATATCTTCGCCCGAAGGATAGACGATCTCATAATCGATGATAAGCCGATATCTGCTTGCCTGAACATCGTTTACCCGAAAGCCGAATGAGCCGCTGCCCAATTCCTTCATAAAGAGTACGATAAAAGAATTTTCAAAATACTCGTCGTTATACTTACGGATCACTTCGTCTTTGAACAATACCAAATCGGGCAAATCGACTTTTTGCTTTTCGCTTGCGATATAATCATTAAGCTCGCTAACGCTTTTAATGATCCGATGGTTTTCTCCTTCCCCGACGGTTTGTCTTACATATTGGACATCGAAAGAAATGCTGCCCGGAATACTGTCCGGACAGTATTCGACCATATAAGACTCTAAAAAGCCGAATTTATCTTCCGATTGACATAGCGTACCGTTCAGATAAAAATATCCGCCGTACTTTATGATATAGGCAGTGTCGGACAAAGATAAAGTTTCGTCATTTATTTGCATCGTCAAACTGTCGTAAGACGGTGCAAGATCTACGTCTTGATCGGTTACTTCACGATAAGCGATCTCATTTAAGGAAAGAATAAAGTTATGCGACCGCTCGGTGGTCAATTCCACATCAAAGTTCATTCCTTCATCAACACAGGTATATGTCAATTTTACAGTGCTGTTTTCGTCAAAACCGAATTCGGTACCATTTGAGCAAGCCGTAAAAGCAGGCATGCAGCTTATCAAAAGCCAAAGCGGTATTAACAACTTTTTGATTTTCATAGAGAACCTCTGAATATGAAACGGATCGGACGCTTATTTTACTCGCTATGATAACGATTCGAAAGCACGATTTGTCCCGCAAATCAGCTGAATTTATTTCATTTTAGCGTAAAAACGATTAGAAGGCCAAGGCCGAACGCCATAAACCTAAAAAACGGCAACCGCCGAAGAAGCTGACGCTCCGTCGGCGGTTTTTCTATTCATCTTTATATAAAGCTAAATTAAATTCAGAAGAAAAAACAAATGCATAATCGGGAAAGCTACGATAATGCTCAGATAAAAACAAATGAGCACACCCATCCCCATTTGAGAGCGTTCGCGCACATAAATATCACCGAGGGAACCCGTCTTTTTGAAAATTTCTCTTCTTTTCGCCGTTTTGTAAAAATAGTTCCCCAAGAAAAATCCCCCAAGCCCTGTTCCCAACAACATGATCAAGATCGGAAGCGCTATTAAAAGCCCGGGCTCTTCGATCTCTCGAGGGAAAGAGCTGAACAACAGGGAAACAATGCTGACCGCCGCGAAAAGTATTACGGTCAAAGCAATGCGCAATTCCAACAGCAGATATTGGTTTTTAAGATAACGCTCGGGCGGCTTGCCCTTTTTGTTTTTCGTGAGGTCGATCCCTTCAGCCCAAACAGGGAAACGACTGATTTCTATGATAAAAACAGGAACTGCGACAAAGAAATTGAGATACAACAATATGTCAAAGAAGCGATCCATATTCCCTCTCTGTAGGATTCGATTTTCCGCTTTCATTATACCATAAACCCATACGAAAATCAAGCAAGGCGGGTATCGCCCCAAAGATTTCATTATAAAGCCCGCCGAGGAAAAATCCCTCGGCAGCATGGCTTATACTTTCTCATTCCCGAGATACAAAATAAATCCGAACCAATCGCGGGTTACGATTACCCTTGTTGAGTTCGGATTATTTTGATTTGGTGGAGATAACGAGACTCGAACTCGAGACCTCTGCGTTGCGAACGCAGCGCTCTACCAACTGAGCTATATCCCCGGGTATGGTGGGAACAACGGGGCTCGAACCTGTGACCTCACGCATGTGAAGCGTGCGCTCTAACCAACTGAGCTATGCTCCCGAATGACAGAAATATTTTACACGCTTTTTCTCTTTCTGTCAACTGTTTTTGCGCGCGGAAATCATTTCCGCGCCGAAATTTTCCTTATCCCCTCTCCGGCCGCGGGGAAACACCTCAAAGATGTCCGCCGCAGGGCTCCGTCAGGAGCAGAGGATCGAGCACTTCGTCGAGCGTCTTTTCGTCCATGAGCCCCTCTCTTAAGACGATCTCGCGGATCGGCTCCCCCGTCTTGAGGGATTCCTTCGCGATCTCGGCGGCCTTCTTATAGCCGATATACGGGTTGAGCGCCGTCACGATCCCCACGCTCCGGTTGACCCATTCGGCGCAGCGTTCGCGGTTTGCCGCGATCCCCACGATGCAGTTCTCGGAGAGGGTGCGGACAGCCCCCGTCAGCGCGCGGAGCGACTCGAACAGCTGGTAGAAGATGACGGGTTCGAAGGCATTGAGTTCCAGCTGTCCCGCCTCCGCCGCCATCGTCACGGTGACGTCGTGCCCGATGACGAGAAACGCCACCTGGTTGACGACCTCGGGAATGACGGGATTGATCTTCCCCGGCATGATCGAAGACCCGTTCTGTCTCGCGGGAAGGATGATCTCGCCGAGCCCCGTCCTCGGGCCGCTCGACATCAGCCTCAGATCGTTGCACATCTTGGAGAGATTGACCGCGAGCGCCTTCAGCGTGCCCGAAACGGCGGCAAAACCGTCTACATTCTGGGTGCCGTCGAAGAGGTCGTCCGCGCGTTTGAGGTCCTCCTTGGTCAGCAGGGAGAGCTCCTCCGTGATATGCGAAAAATATGCCTCGCGCGCGTTGATGGCGGTGCCGATGGCAGTCGCCCCCATATTGATCGTGCGCATCTCGCCGAGAGAGTCCTTGATGCGCCTGCGGGAACGCGAGATCGAGGTCGCAAAGGCGTGGAACGCCTGTCCGAGACGCATCGGCACGGCGTCCTGCAGCTGAGTCCTGCCCATTTTCAGGATCCCGTCGAACTCTTCGGCCTTCTTCAGAAGTGCGTCGTTGAGTTTGCCGAGCTCCGTAAGCAGATCCGCGGCGAGGGAGAGCACGGTCAGCTTGCCCGCCGTCGGAATGACGTCGTTGGTGGATTGCTCCATATTGACATGGTCGTTGGGGCTGATGAGGGAATAGTCCCCCTTCTTCCCGCCGAGACGCTCGATCGCGATGTTCGCAATGACCTCGTTGACGTTCATATTGGCGGAGGTGCCTGCCCCGCCCTGTACCGCGTCGACGATGAAGTCTTTTTTGTGCTTCCCGTGCAGGATCTCATCGCATGCGGCGATGATCGCGTCCGCCTTTTCGCCGTCGAGGAGCCCATACGCCTTGTTGACGATGGCGGCTGCCTTCTTGATGAGCACGATGTTCCGCACAAAGGGGAAATTGAGTTTGGTGCCGGTGATCTCGAAATTCTCGCGCGCACGCAACGTCTGGATGCCGTAATATGCGGCGCTGTCCAAAGAGAGCTCGCCGACCGAGTCGCTCTCCGTTCTGAATTCTTTTTCCATTGTTCTCCGAGGAGCGCCTCTCGCGCCCCGATGATCCGCTTTTTCTTATTATAACCCCTCCCGCGCCAAAAAGCAAGCATCCTTTTCCCTTTTTTGAAAATTCGGTTTCATACCATGCGAACGGGCGGGGCTTTCGCCCCGCCCGTTCGCATGGTGGACCTGCCGGTGTCAAATCCGCACCCGCTTTCTGCTGCAAGACTTTTGATAGACCTGCGCTGTGGGCGTCAATCCCCTCCTGCGCAGAATTCATTCTCCATACCAAAGGGGGCGGGATGGCAAAAGCCATCCCGCCCCCTTTGGTGGAGCGCCGTCAACCTAAGTTGAACTTTGGGGAATTAAGAAGCGAAGTAATTATTGCTTTATAGGACTGTCTGATTTTTTATCTCATTTTTTCTCCGTGACTACAATTTTTCTCTTTCTTTCGGCGTTTGGTGGTAAACGGAAAGCCACCTGCCGTCAA
>CANPZH010000086.1 GCA_947589335.1 uncultured Clostridia bacterium
AGCGAGGGAAGAATGTCTCTTCGCGGATTTTTCTCCAACCGCACCCTTCTTCTGACCGTTCTGATCGGGATCGCGCTGAACGTCCTGCTCGCCGCCGTGCCCTTCCTCGCCTCGGCGTTCGCCCTTGCGCCGCTCTCGCCTGTGCAGTGGCTTGCGGTCGCCCTCTGCTCTGTGTCGATCGTCCCGCTCGGGGAGCTCTACAAGTGCGCGGAGAGGGCGGTCATGCGGGGGAGAGGACTTCCGAAGCTCTCAAAAAGAGTGCGAAAAAAGGCGGCATGACCCGCCTTTTTTCCCGGCATTCAATACCGGCGGAAGATATAGCCGTTCTCGCGGAAGTAGGCGATGATCGCGGGCAGGGCCTCCGCCGTCGCCCTGTGGGTCGCCGAGTCGTGGAGGAGGAGCACGACGCTCCGCTTCCCTTCGGAGGTCTTCATAGTCTCGCGCAGAAGGCGGTCCGCGTCCGCATGGCGGATCTCCTCGTCCCCGCAGACGGCGTTCCACTGCACGATCCGGTACCCGAGGCTCTCGACGAGCGCGGCGCGCGCCTCGGTGTAGCCTCCTCCCGGGAAGCGGTACACCCGCGGCTTAACGCCCGTCACCCGCGCGATGACGTTCTCGCAGGCGGCGATGTCCTTTTTCAGCGCCTCCGCCGAGGCGTAGATCTCGCGGTAGTTGTGGGTCGCCGAATGGACGCCCACGGTATGTCCCTCGGCTGCGATCCTGCGGAGGACGTCTTCGCGGTCCCGCACGCGGTCGCTCACGACGAAAAAGGTCGCCTTCACGTCCTCCCGCTTGAGGACGTCGAGCACTTTGCCCGTGACGACGGTGCTGGGGCCGTCGTCGAAGGTGAGATAGACCTCCTTGGGCTCCTCCGCAAGGCCGATCGTCGCGGCGGCCTCGGGACGTGCGCCGAGGCAGGCGAGGAGGGTCAGCAGCGCAACGAGCGCGAGCGCGAGGGGAAGATACTTTTTTTGCATACCCTCAGCTTGGTTATTTTCCCGCAGATTATTTACATTTCCTGCCGATTGTGTTATAATATCCCCATGATCATTCCGGACCAGAACCGTCTCGGCCGCCTCACGGCGGTCTTCCGCCGTCAGTTCGGGGGGACGCCCTCCCGTCTCTTCTCTTCGCCCGGGCGGGCGGAGATCGTCGGGAACCATACCGACCACCAAGGCGGGCGGGTGCTCGTCTCCGCGATCTCCTGCGACATCCTCTGTCTCGCGGAGCCGCGGTCGGACGGGATCGTCGAGATCGTCTCCGAACATCACGGCCCCATCCGCTTCTCCGTGGGGGATCTCTCGGGCAGGGAGCGGGAAAAGGGGAAGTCCGTTGCGCTTGCGCGCGGCGTCATGTACCGTCTCGCCGAGATGGGCTATTCCTTCGGCGGATTTTCCGCCGTCACCGACAGCGTCATTTTCCGCGGCGCGGGGGTCTCCTCGTCCGCCGCGTTCGAAGTTCTCGTCGCGGAGCTCGTCAACCGTCTCTACTGCGGAGGGAAGATCACCCCGCTTGAGAAGGCGGCGGCGGCGCAGTTTGCCGAGAACGTCTATTTCGGGAAGCCATGCGGACTGCTCGACCAGTCGGGCGTCGCCTTCGGGGGGCTCAACCGCATCGACTTCGGAAAACCCAGCCCCGCCGTAGAGCGCGTTCCCGCGCCCGCGGGGTACCGGCTCGTCCTCGTCAACACGGGGGGCTCGCATGCGGCGCTCACTTCGCACTATGCGGATATCCGGCGGGAGATGGGGGAGGTCGCGGCGGCGTTCGGGAAGAGCGTCCTCGGCGAGGTCCCCTTCGGGGATTTTCTGAAGGAGATCCCCGATCTCAGGAAGCGGACGTCCGACCGTGCGATCGTGCGCGCCTTTCATTTCTATGAGGAGAACCGCCGGGTGGACGAAGCCGCCCGCGCCCTCTGCGCGGGGGATATCCCCCGCTTTTTGCGGCAGGTGCGGGAGAGCGGAGAGAGCAGCCTCGCCTATCTTCAGAATTGTTTTGTCCCGGGAGAGCTCGCCCAGCCGATCGTCCTCGCCCTCAAGATGAGCGCCTCCCTCTCGGACGGCGCCTGCCGCATGATGGGCGGCGGATTCGCGGGCGCCGTGCTCGCCTTCTGCAGAGAGGGCACGGAGAGACGTTACGGCGCGGAGATGGCGCGCGTCTTCGGCAGGGAGAACGTCTATTATACCGACCTCCGCGAGGAGGGCACAACAGAGATCGAAATGCCGCGCCAGCGGATGTAAGGAGAAAAATATGATCACCACAAGACCATTCGGCACCACACAGGACGGGCGCGAAGTGCTCGCCTTCACGATCGGCGAGGGCGATTCGTGCGTCACGATCTTAAACTACGGAGGGATCGTGCAGAGCCTGACCGTCCCCGACCACGACGGCAGACCGACGGACGTGATCCTCGGCTATCCTTCGGTCGAGGGCTATGAGCGGAACGGCGGCTATTTGGGAGCGCTCATCGGGCGGTTCGGCAACCGGATCGGCGAGGGGAAACTCACCGTCGACGGGAAGGAGTACAAGCTCTATTGCAACGACCGCGGGCAGCACCTGCACGGCGGGAAGGAGGGCTTCAACCGCAAGATCTGGGCGCATGCGATCGAGGGCGACGAGCTCACCCTCTCCATCCTCTCCCCCGACGGCGAGGAGAACTACCCCGGCAATCTGAAAGTTTCCGTCACCTACACCTTCCGCGGCGGCGAGCTCAGGATCCGTTACCGCGCGGAGACGGACCGCAAGACCGCGATCAACCTCACCAACCACGCCTATTTCAACCTCAGCGGGGAGGCGGACGGCACCATTTTAGACCATGTGCTCTTCCTCGACAGCGATACGATCACCCCGACGAACCCCGCGATGATCCCCGTGGGCGGATACCGCGCCGTGGAGGACACCCCCTTCGACTTCACGACCCCCAAGGCGATCGGGAAGGAGATCGACGCCGACGACGTCGACCTTCGGCAGGGGAACGGCTACGACCACTGCTACGTCCTCAAAAACCGCCGCGGCGAATATGTGAAGTATGCGGAAGTGTTCAGCCCCAAGACGGGGATCCGCATGAGCTGTTATACCGATCTTCCCGCCGTCCAGTTCTATGCGGGGAACGGGCTCCACCAGCAGGGCAAGGGGGGCTATTACGGCAAGCGCGCCGGCTTCTGCCTCGAGACGCAGATGATCCCCAACAACGTCAACGTGCCCGAATATGCGGAAAAGGGGAGCTCCTATCTCGACGCGGGAACGGTCTACGAGTCCGTCTCCGCCTACCGCTTCGGATCGTAAACCGCGGCCCTTACGGCGGCGGACCCAAGCAGGACAGCATGATCGCTGCGGCGTCCGCCGCAGCGATAAATTTTTTCACAAAAATTCAATTCGTATATTGACATTTCAAAAAATGTGTTCTATAATGTTGGAAAGTAAATTTTCGGGGGGAATTTTATGTATCTTGCAATCGGACTCATCACGCTGTTCCTGACGGGATTCATGCTCGTTTATTATGCATATCTGTTCCGGAACACCGATCACGACGTCTCGTTCTTCATCAGCGTCGGGATCATCATCATGGTCATGAATCTGTTCACGAACGCTGCGACCGTGACGACCGAAGTGGTCGACGGCGCAGAAGTCACCTCCTACGGGGCACAGGTGCTCTCCGTTCTCTATCTCATCATCGACGCCGTCTTCATCGCAGTCGGTTGGGCGGTAGACGTCGAAGGATCCAAGAACTTCTACACCTCCATCGGCCCTTGGTGCAAGGCGACCTTCACCGACGTTGCGACGGTCGGCTGGAAGGTGCTCTCCTTCGTCATCGCGCCCGCGGGCGTCGTCCTCTTCTTTGTGCACTATAAATCCAACCCCGTGCTCGCAAAGACCTGCGGCAAGGCGGGCGGCTGGGGCCTGCTCCTCTGGGTGATCATTCTCTGGACGATCCTCGGGATCATCTGACCGGCTTTTCGGACCATATCAAACATTCGGCAACGGATCGATTCCGTTGCCTTTTTTAGTTCACGAAATTCTTTGCTCCCTCCCCCCCTTGCCCACCCCTTGAGGGGTGGGTGTCACGGCGATGCCGTGACGGAAGGGGTGTCGGTCGAAAAGAATTTCCGTGAGGAAACGCGCTCCTGCGCCTTAACTTACGGATTCTCTCATTCGTTTCATCGGACAACAAGCCGCAGGTATGCGGCAAATTGTGTGCGCTGCCGCAGGGGAACCCTGCTCCGCGCAGTAATTTGGGAAGCACAGAAGCGTGGTTCTGCTCGCGGAAGGAATTTTGGGAAGCAAAGGACACCCCTTTTGCTTTCGCTACGCTCAAGCACTTTCCCCTCAAGGGGACAGCAAGGATGCCCCACTTGGCGCCCCCTTGAGGGGGAGCTGTCACGAACAAAGTGAGTGACTGAGGGGGTGTCATTACCAATTACGTCATACTGAGCGGAACGAAGTGGAGTCGAAGTATCGCACCTTATTACAATGCGGTCCATGTTTCGACAAGCTCAACATGACGTATTAAGAACGTCATTCCGAATGTTTCTTTTTTACGTCATTTCGCCCCGCGCGCTGTTCTGTTTCTCTAAGCGCGGCACGAGCGCCAACGGCGCGAAGTAGCGGAGCGAGGGGGAAAGGGGTGTCATTACCAATTACGTCATACTGAGCGGAACGAAGTGGAGTCAAAGAATCGCACCTTATTACAATGCGGTCCACACTTCGACAGGCTCAGTGTGACGTATTAAGAACGTCATTTCGCCCTACTCTATTTCTGATACGTCCTTCCGCACGGCGTATAGGCGGTTGGCAGTTCTTTCCCGCGGCGCATAAGATGGAGTGACTGCGCCAATGCGCCGTCGGGGGTTTTACAAATGCGCTGGTTTTCCTCCTTGGACCCTGTCTTGCAGGCGTTCCTTCTCTCCCTGTTCATGTATGCCATGACCGCTTGCGGCGCGTTTTGCGTCTTTTTCTCGAAGAGGATCGGAAAGTCCGTTCTCACCCTGCTCACGGGAGCGGCGGCGGGGATCATGATCGCCGCAAGTTTTTTCTCCCTGCTCCTGCCCGCGATCGACTATGAGACTCCTCTCCCGTCCTATGTCACGGTCACGCTCGGATTTCTGCTCGGCGGAGCCTTCATCGTCCTGTCCGACCTTGCGCTCTCCCGTTCCAAACGCTTCTTTACCGGCGCGGGAGACCGCAAGAACGCCCTCCTCTACTTTGCCGTCACACTGCACAATCTTCCCGAGGGAATGGCGGTCGGAGTGGCGTTCGCCCAATGCGCAGGGGCGGAGGGGGCTGTGCTCTCCGCCGTGCTGCTCGCGGTCGGGATCGCCGTGCAGAACTTCCCCGAGGGGATGTGCGTCGCCTTTCCCCTGCGGGCGCAGGGGATGAGCCCCTGCAAGAGTTTTCTGTTTTCGCAGGGATCGGGCGCGGTGGAGATCCCCGCCTGCGTCTTGGGCGCCCTCGCCGCGACCTTCATCGCAGGGCTCATGCCGTGGGCGCTCGCCTTCTCCGCGGGCGCGATGATCGCCGTCGTCTGCTCCGAACTCATTCCCGAATGCTTCGGCGGGAACAAGACGCTCGCCTCGGCAGGCGTCGTCGCCGGGTTCTGCCTCATGATGATCCTCGATATTGCGCTGGGGTAGAATAATTCCCCCGCGGATCGTCCACACTTTCTGATATGGAAACGGAAAACAGGACGGATACCGAAGAGAAGCCCGAGAGCAGGGAACAGAGAAGACCGCTGCGGCGGACGGCGGTCATCGTGGGAGCGTCGTCTGGGATCGGGAAGGAGACCGCGCTGAAGCTCTCCGCCAAGGGATACCGGGTGTACAACATCTCCCGCACGCCCTTCAAGGGCGACCGCGTGAAGTCGGTGACGGCGGACGCCGCGCAGGAGGGGGAGATCGGAAGAGCCGTCGTGGAGATCGGCGAAGAGCTCGGCGGGTTCGATCTTTTGGTCTACTCCGCGGGATTCTCGATGGCGGCGCCGCTCGAATTTGCGAGGAGCGGGGATTACCGTTATCTGTTCGAAGTCAACTATTTCGGCGCGATTGAGGCGATCCGCGCCGCCGTGCCCTATCTCAGGAAGAAGGGGGGAAGGGTGATCCTCGTCGGCTCGATGGGGGGAGACGTCCCCATTCCCTTCGACGGATTCTATTCCTCGTCGAAAGCTGCGCTCGTCATGCTCGCGAGGGAGGCGGACGTGGAGATGCGCCCTCACGGGATCCGCGTGCTTGCGCTCCTGCCGGGCGGCACCGCGACCGATTTCACATACAGCCGCAGGGTGTACGGCGAAGAGGAGAGCAAGACCTACTCCCCGTCCGTGAAGAAGGCGTCCGCCGCACTCGCCAATCTGGAACAGGGCGGCATGACGCCCTCTCTCGTCGCGGATACCATCGTCCGTCTCGCCGAAAAGCGCAATCCGCCTCCCGTCTCCGCGGCGGGGGGGAGGAACACCTTTCTGCGCTATGTCGGCAAACTTCTCCCCGAGCGCATGACGGACTACTTTGTCCGCAGAAAGTTCAACCAGAAATAATATTCACGCGATTTCGTTTCGCAAATTTCTTAGGTTCACGCGTTTCTTTGCTCCCTCCCCCCTTGCCCACCCCTTGAGGGTCGCAAAACGCATTTTTCGCACATCAGCACAGTGTGCTGTGGGCGGCGTTTTGCGATGAGTGAGCG
>CANPZH010000087.1 GCA_947589335.1 uncultured Clostridia bacterium
TGTCGGCGGCGGCTTATGGTGAGTGAGCGCATTCTCAGCGCGAACGGTGACCGAGGGCGGGATTCTACCCGCCCGAGACAGTACCCGAGCGCAGCGAGGGGGAAAGGGTTTTAACAAACTTTCGAAAACCCCTCAGTCGCTCCGCGACAGCTCCCCTAAGAGGGGCGCCAAGGAGGAGGAATACGCCATTCCGCCCCGCGCTTCCTAAATACGTCATTCCGAACGAATGTGAGGAATCTCGGCCTCAGATTCCTCCTCCCTTCGGTCGTCGGAATGACGCGGGGGGGAGCGGTGTGCGTTCTCCATTACGTCATGTTGAGCTTGTCGAAACATGGACATTATTACAATGCGATCCACACTTCGACTTTGCTCAGTGTGACGTGATAAGAACGTCATGTTGCCCTATTCCCCAATACGTCATTCTGCCCCGAGCGAAGTTCTGATTCTCTAAGGGCGGCACGAGCGCCAACGGCGCGAAGTAGCGGAACGAAGTGGAGTCGAAGAATCAACCATATTATAATGCGGTCCACACTTCGACTACGCTCAGTGTGACGTAAAGAACGGTGCGGCGCGGCATTTTGCCGCGCCGCACCTGCTACTTCGTCGCATGCGCTCCTCGTGCCGCCCAAGGAACCATGACAGTAGAAAAGCGGGACAGGGTGACGAAAAAAGCAAGGAACGGGTATTGCGCCGCAGAACCGTACCCGTAAAAAGCGCCTCATAAATATATCCCGCCCGCGCAAAAAGCGCGGGCGGGGTATTCCGGTCTTCAAAAAATCCTCGGGATCATTCCCGCAATCCGGTCTTCAATGTCCCTCGGGGTCATAATCCCCAATCCGATTTTATAAACCCCTCCTCGTCATAATCCCTGCAGCTCGTCGAGCGTCAGAGAGAAGGCGGGAATGAAGTGCTCGAAAAAGTAATCGACGGCGGGGAGCTTCATCTCCCGCAGTGCGGAGCCGACCGTCTTCTCCGCCTGCACGAACTCGTTGTTCCCCGCGCGGAGTTCCTCGAGGCACTTGATGTACGCCGAGAGCTTATCCGCCGCCTTGACGAGCCTGTATTCGGGCGTCGTCTTATCCGCCTGCAGATAGGGATAGAGGGCAGAGCGCAGCTCCTCTGGAAGTTCGGAGACGATCTTATCGACGGCGAGATTCTCGAGCTTCTCGTACTCCCCGTGGATGCTGTTATTGAAGTATTTGATCGGCGTGGGAAGATCCCCCGTCATGACCTCAGACACCTCGTGATAGAGGGCGTAATAGACCGCCTTCTCCGTATCGACGTTGCCGCCGAACAGACGGTTCTCGATCGTGCAGAGGGCGTGCGTCAGGATCGCGACGGAATGGGAGTGCTCCATGATGTTCTCATCGCGGGTCGAACGCATGAGCTGCCAGCGTTTGATGAACTTCATGCGGTCCATATAGGCGTAAAACTTTTCCATAAACTTCTCCGTTCGTAGAATTCGAGAGCATTATATCATAAATCCCCCCAAAAAACAATTTACTTTCGCGAAAATTTGTGATAGAATCTCCTTAATTGAATTATCCGTCGTGGGTGCCGTAACAAGCTGAGATCATACCATTGGAATCGGACAAGGTAATACTTGAACGAAAGACAGGATTTCGAAGGAATTTTCCGCCCGCGGTTTTTCGCGGGCGTTTTTTTCTCGGAGACGGGTAACTCGAAAAAATTTTCGGAGGTTTTTGTATGTTACTTGGCTCTCTGATGGCGGACATGGTCTGGTATCCGGTCCTCTTCGATTCGCCCATCAACATTGCCCGCGGGATCGCGTTCTGGCTGACGTGCGCGCTGGCGGTCGCCGTTGCGGTCTGCGCCCTTGTGCTCAAGGGAGAGGCGCGCGCAAAAGCGCTCAAATGCAGTCTGTTCGGCGCAGTTGGCTATGCGTGCGCGCTCGCCCTCATGTTCCTCATCTGGACGTTCGTCGACGACGGCATCGCCCTGCTCGCCTTCGTGCCTCTGCTGTTCCTCGTCGTTGCCATCGCGGGGAGCGCGGTTCTCCTCGCCTTTTGGCATGACAAGACGGCGTGGATCGTCTGCGGATGCGCCGTCGGTGCGGCGCTGATCGCCTCGCTCGTGTGCATCGGCGTCCTCTATGCCAAAGAAATCGCAAACGACGGATATTTCAATTCCGACAAAACCGGCTCGGCGGTCAACCAGATCGTCCTCTATGTGAGCGCCGTCCTCGTCATCGCCCTGATCGTAGCGCTCGGGTTCCTCTTCGGGAGAAACGACCGCAAGGGATTCGACAGCAAGGCGATCGCCTATGCGGCGATCTGCATCGCCATGAGCTTTGCGCTCTCCTATGTGCGCATCTTCAAGCTGCCGCAGGGCGGATCCGTGACAGTCGCTTCCCTCCTGCCGCTCATGGTCTATTCCTATATGTTCGGCACGAAGAAGGGCGTGTTCGCGGGGCTCATCTACGGGATCCTGCAGGCGGTGCAGGATCCGTACATCATTCACCCGGCGCAGTTCATGCTCGACTACCCCATTGCCTTCTCGGCGATCGGGCTTGCGGGCATGTTCGCCAAGGTGAAGGCGCTCGACAGAGTGCCGCAGGTACAGTTCCTGCTCGGCGGGATCGTAGCGGGCGTGCTCCGCTATGTGTCTCATGTGCTCTCGGGCGTGTTCGCGTTCTCGGCATATGCGGCGGATGCGGGCATGGCGGTATGGCCCTACTCCCTCGCCTACAACTCCTTCGTGTTTGCGGATATCGCCATTTCGATCATCGTGGGCGTGATCCTGTTCAGCTCGGCGGCGTTCGTGAAACAGGCGCGGAAATTCAACACCGTCAAAGAACCGGAGGCGTGACCTCTCATCGTAAAGCCGCCCCGCCGCAAACTTGCGGCGGGGCGGCTTCTTTTTATACAAATTGCAGAATGTCGACGAGGATCGCGAATCCCAAGAGGAGCACGAACCCGACGGCGTGGATGATCGCCTCGACCTTGCGGTTGACTGGCTTGCCGCGGATCCACTCGATCAGCGTGAACACGACCTTGCTGCCGTCGAGGGCAGGAATGGGGAGCAGATTGAACACGGCGAGGTTGACGCCGATGTAGCCCGCGATCTCGAGAAAATAGCGGAAGCCCCGCGAGACGATCTGCGAGGTCATCGTGATCGTCGTGACCGGCCCTCCGAACGCCGAGAGCCCGAGCCGCCCCGTCAGAAGTTCGCCGATGACGCGGAAGATCGACCCCGCGATCTTGAAGGAGTAGACGAACGCCCTGCCGAGCCCCTCCCAGAATCCGAAGCGGTAGACGGCGTTGGCGAGGAGATATCCCCCCTCGCTCTCCTCCGTCGCCTCTTGGTAGCGGACGCCGAGGGCGTCCCACACGCTCGAAAATTCGGCGCTGTTTTTGACTTCGACGTCCGCGCGGAGCATGACGGTGATCTCCCGCTCCTCGCGGAGATTTTTGCCCTCTTCGTCCTGTCCCACGATGCGGGAGACGCGCAGCGAGACGAGATCCCCCTTCTTTTTGCCGTTGAGCGCCTTGGCAAGATCGAGGGTGAGATAGAGGTCCTTCCCCTCCGCTTCGAGAAAGATGTCCTTGTCCTCGAGGCTGAACCCGACGTATTCGCCCGTGGGAGGTTCCGTCTCATAGACGGCGACCATCGTCTGCCCGTAGGCGAGGAATCCGACGATGATGAGCAGGAGCGCCAGAAGATAGTTCATCAGCGCGCCCGAGACGAGCACGATGATCCGCGCGTAGCAAGGGCGGTTGGTGAACCAACCCGACCGGTCCTCCGCGGGAACTTCGGCGGGGGCTTCGGCGGGAACTTCCGCATGGACTTCCGTCCCCTCCTCCGCGGAGGCTTCCGCGGCTTTTTTGGGCTGTTTGGCGTCCTCTTCCGTTCCGTCCTCGCCCGCGAAGGCGCAGTAGCCGCCCAGCGGGATGATGCGCACGGCGAACAGCTCGCCCGTCTTCTTGCTCCTGTGCTTGAAGAGGGCGGGCCCGAACCCGACGCTGAATTCGTCGATCTTGAATTTGAGGAGCTTCCCCGCGAGATAGTGCCCGAATTCGTGGATGGTGATCATGACGAGCAGGATGAGGATCGCGAGGAGGACGGAGCCGGCCGTGCTCCATACCGAAAGCAGATTATGTTCCATAGATGAAAGATGTCGCGGCTGCGCGGGCGCGCAGATCCGCCTCACAGAGCGTCTCGAAGCAGTCCGCCGCCGACTTCGGCACCCGATCGAGCGCACACCCGATAGTTTCCGCGATCTGCGGGAAAGTTATCCTCCCCGAAAGGAAGGCGCGGACGGCGACCTCCGCCGCCCCGTTGAGCACGGTGGGACAGGTGCCTCCCGCCCTCCCCGCCTCGACGGCGAGACGGAAACAGGGGAACTTCTCCTCGGGAAGCCGTTCGAAATGCAGGGCGCCGAGCGCGGGAAGATCGAGATCGGCCGCGCAGGGAAGACGCTCCGGATAGGTGAGCGCGAGCTGGATGGGCACGCGCATGTCGGGGTATCCGAGCTGTGCGACCGCCGCGCCGTCCTCGAAATACACGAGGGAGTGCACGATGCTCTCGGGATGGACGACCGCGCCGATCCTGTCGAACCCGGCGCCGTACAGCCACTTCGCCTCGATGATCTCATATCCCTTGTTGAGCAGCGTCGCGCTGTCGACGGTGATCTTCGCGCCCATGTTCCAGGTCGGATGGCGAAGCGCGTCCGCAGCGGTCACGCGGGCGAGCTGCTCCTCCGTGAAGTGCAAAAAGGGTCCGCCGCTCGCCGTAAGAACGAGTTTCCGGAAGGGAGCGCCGCGGCGGAATCCGAGCGCCTGAAAGATCGCGGAGTGCTCGCTGTCCACGGGGACGAGATCGAGCCCCCGCGCTTCGACTTCGCGCATGACGAGTTCGCCGCCGCAGACGAGGGATTCCTTGTTCGCGAGGGCGATCTTCTTGCCCGCCCGCGCGGCCTGCAGCGTGTAGGAGAGTCCGCAAAAACCGCCAGCTGCGATGAAGGCGACGTCGCAATCCCCGAAGAGATCGGGCGGGGCCTTATCCGCAAGACAGGCGACGGCGGGGCGGAACTCCCCTTCCAAGGCGGAGAGCGCTTCCCTGTTCTGCCCGCAGACGAGCGCGGAGACCGAAAATCTTTCGGGATAGCGGCGCACGACGTCGAGCACCTGTCTGCCGATGCTCCCCGTACAGCCGATGAGCGCGATCTTGATCATAGTACCTCGATGAAAAACGTCCGTTCGGAGGCGGACGTCTTACGCAATATCAGTGTATGCCCGTCAACCGGTCGTCATGATCCGTATGACCAGCACGAAGCAGACGATCAGGCAGGCATACAGCGCAGAATCGATGCGGTCGAGGATCCCCCCGTGCCCGGGCAGCAGCTTCCCCATGTCCTTGATCCCGATCCGCCGTTTGACGGCGCTCTCCGCAAGATCGCCGAGCTCCGCGAACAGCGCGGTGAGGACCCCGAGCCCGATGAAAAAGACGAGGTTCGTCCACTTCGTATTCAGATCGGTGGGCACGATGAGCCCATAGTAGATGAAGAAGATCGCGACTGCGCCGAGTGCGCCGCCGAGGATCCCCCCGATCCCCCCGATCACCGTCTTGTTCGGGCTGACGTGGGGCGCCATCTTCATGGGGAACTTCTTGCCGAGAAGAACCCCGAAGACAAAGGCGAAACAGTCCGCAAAGGGACAGATCGCGAAGACGAAGAGGATGCCGATCTCCGAATAGGAGGGCATGTGGTTGACGCCGCAGAGCACGAGCAGAAAGACTGCAGGATAGAGAAGCGCGAAGAAGGAGTATGCCGCGGAGTCGAGCGGGGTCTTCTCATGGCGGAAGACGAGCAGCCCGAGCAGGACCGCAACGCCCGCCATAAAGACCGTGAACGTCAGCTGCGGCGCATAATTGACGGCCTCCTGTCCGAGCCACTTATAGACCGTATCGGAGACGGCAAAGCAGAGCACGATCCCCGCGGAAAAGATGCCGACGATCCACTTCTGGAGCCTGTCGATCCGCTCGCCGAGGGCGCGGCAGATCTCGAACGTCCCCAAGACCGTAAAGAGCAGGATGAGACCGTCGAACAGGATGGGTGCGTAAACTTCCCCGCGGAAGATCACCCGCGGAATGAAGAACGCGAGCAGGACCGCAATGTATGCCGCCCCCGTGACCAGTCGTTTCAACATATTCTCTCAGTTTTCCTTGATTTTCCCGTATCTTCTGTCCCGCCGCGCATAGTCGCCGATCGCACGGTCGAGATCGGCATTCGTGAACGACGGGAACATTTTATCGGAGAAATAGAGTTCGGTGTAGGCGCATTGCCAGAGCAGGAAGTTGGAAAGACGCCGTTCCCTGCCCGTGCGGATGAGAAGATCGGGATCGGGCAGACCCGCCGTCGAAAGAAGGGCGGAAAAACCGCTCTCCGTCACCGGGTTCCCCTCTTCCACCGCCCTGTTGACGGCGGAAAGGAGCTCCTGCCGCGCGCCGTAGCCGATCGCGAGCACGAGCGTCCCCTTCGTCCCGCCCAAGGTCTTGCGTTCGCCCTCGCGGACGATCCCGCCGACGTCCCCGGGCAGGAGGGAGAGATCGCCGATGACCTTGAGGCGGATCCCCT
>CANPZH010000088.1 GCA_947589335.1 uncultured Clostridia bacterium
GCGAAGATTCTGTACCGAGACGGGAAGATCGCCATTCCCGACTATGAGCGGACGCCCTCGCAGGACATGATCGAACAGTTCATGGTGCTCGCGAACGAGAGCGTCGCCCGGCTCATGACCGAGCGGAAGGTCCCCTTCATCTACCGCGTCCACGAGCCGCCGTCCGAAGACAAGGCGCGTCAGTTTGCGGCGTTCCTCTCCGCGGCGGGCGTCCCCGCTCCCTTCGATCCCCTCCGCGTCACCCCGAAGGACTACCGCGATCTTCTCCGCTCGCTCGGTGATTCCCCCCTCTTTTCCACCGTCAACCGCGTGATGCTGCGCTCCATGATGAAGGCGCGCTACTCCCCCGAGAACGCGGGGCACTTCGGGCTCGCCTCCGAGTGCTACTGCCACTTCACCTCCCCCATCCGCCGCTATCCCGATCTGTCGATCCACCGCATCATCAAGGAGGCCCTCGGCTCCGCGGCGGGACTGCGGGAAAAGTACGGCGGTTTCGTGCGGGACGCCTCCCTCCGCTCCTCGGAGTGCGAGCGGACTGCTACGGAGGCGGAACGGGACGTCGACGCCCTCTATACCGCCTTCTATATGCGGGACAGGATCGGGGAGATCTTCGAGGCGACCGTCTCGGGCGTGACCTCCTTCGGACTGTTCGCAGAGCTCAAAAACACCGTCGAGGGCGTCATCCCGCTCGAGACCCTGCCCGAAGACTGCTATGAATATATCGAGGAGCAGTATACGCTGCGGGGGCTGAAAAACAGCTATCGCCTCGGCGACCGGCTGAGGGTACAGGTCTCCGCCGTGGACCTCGGCGCAAGACGGACGCACTTCGTCCTTTTGGAGAAACTATGAAAACGATCGCCGTCAACAAATCCGCCTCGTTCGAATACTTCATCGAGGACCGCTTCGAAGCTGGCGTCGTGCTCGAGGGCGCGGAGGTCAAATCTCTGCGGCTCGGAAAGGCGTCGCTCTCCGAGAGCTTCTGCGAGATCCGCCGCGGCGAGATCCTCCTGAAAAACATGCACATCGCCGTCTACGACAAGAGCGGGGCGTTCTCCACGCGGGACAGCCGCAGAGACAGGAGACTGCTGCTGCACCGGCAGGAGATCGACAAGATCTCGGGGCGGGTGCATGAGCGGGGATATACCCTCGTGCCCCTCAAGGTGTATTTCAAGGACGCGCTCGTCAAGGTCGAGATCGCCCTCTGCCGCGGCAAACATACCTACGACAAGAAGCAGGCGCTCAAGGCGCGCGACGTCAAACGCGACACAGACCGCATGGTCAAAGAGATCCGCTGACACGGCAAAACGCCGCGGCATTCCGCCGCGGCGTTCTTTTTATGCCTTCCCGCAGGGCCCTTGCTCCTCGGGAAGCGCCATGATGTCCTCGTACAGCTTGGTGATGACCCCGTTGCCGCCGAGCTCGTGATAGGCTTCGTAGCTGATCCTCGCCGACTCCTTCACATAGATGGGACAGCACCCCCGCGCCGTGTACTTGTCGTGATAGTGGATGAGGTTGTTGCGGAGCAGGCTCCTCACCCCCGCCTCGAGTGCCCTCTCCCGCTTGAGGTTCCGCTTCCACTTCGTCCACACATAGGTGAGCGCTCCCCCGCCCACTGCGGAGACGACGCAGGAGATCAGGCTCGCGATGAATTCACCGGACCAATCCATCCGTCCCCTCCCGCGCCGCAAGCGCCTCCAAATAGTTCTCGGCGCGGTGAGACGCAACGGGCCCGTCCCGTCTGCCCATGCCGATCTCGAGAAGATTGCCGACATGGCGGTATCCCATGACCGCAGGCGGCAGATGGGTGACGAGGTCGCGGCAGTTCCGCACGGCGGTAAAGCCCAAAAAGCGCGCGCGGACCCGCCGGGGCACAGGCCCCCAGACGACGCGCGGACAGCCGAATCCGAACCCGCGGATCTTCGCCGCAAGGTCGGGGCGGCGGAAGACGCAGTATTCGTGCGCGAGCAGGGCGAGCGCGGCGCCGTGGGAATAGCCCGAGAGCACGATCTTCCGCACGCGGCCGTCTGCGACCTCCTCCGCGATTTTCGGCTCGACCGCCTTGAAGACGCGCAGAAATCCTCTGTGGACAAACCAGAGATCGTCCATATCCCGGTAGGGCCTTGCGGGGAAGTCGAGATTGTTCCTCCAGTCGGTAAGACCGTTGCTCTTCTCGAAAAAGAGATACAGCGTGCTTCCCCTCCGCTCCGCCCGGTAAGACGCCGCGTTCTCTTCGAGTTGGATGTAGGGCGCGCTGAGCGTCCGTTCAAACAGTTTCAAAAGCGTCATGAAAATCCCCCGTGATCTTTTCTCCGGTCCAGTATACTCCGAAAAAAGACCAAAACGGACCCTTCATGCCGACTTTCTCTTTATGCCGGCTTTCTCTTCATACCGGCTTTCTCTTCCGCCCCCTCCCGACGGGCGTCCTCTCCTACGTCATTCCGCCCCCTGTGCTGTTTACGTCCTTCCGACGCCGTTTCTCCCCACGTCCTTCCGACGAGCGCCCCCCTACGTCATTCCGACGCCGTTCCTCCCCACGTCCTTCTGACGACCGCCCCCTACGTCATTCCGACGAGCGAAAGCGAGGAGGAATCTAAAGACGAGATTTCTCACATACGTTCGAAATGACGTATAGAGCGCGGGGCGAAATGACGTGATTAGGAATGCTTCCGCTCTTCTTAAATAATGTACCGTGAGCAGAACCACGCTTCTGCGCTGCGGGACTGCATTTGCCGCATACCTGCGGCTTCGTGTCTGCGCAAGGCAGACCGTGGGCGGGCGACGGGGTTACATGAAATCGAATCCCTAACCCCTCGCAAATTTCTTTGCCCTCAGTATGCCCCGCAGGGAGTCCTGAATAAAGAAATTTGCGAAACTTAGTCGCGTGAACCTAAGAAATTTGCGAAATTAAAAAACGGTATAAGGAGTTTTTTATGGAACTTCAAGATAAAATGAGGATCGTACAGGAGCTCGTCCCCGGCAAACAGGTGACGCTCTGCCATATCATCGCGAATCCGGACGAGATTCTCTATACCAAGCTCGGGCTCGACCCGAAGACGGACTACACGCGCAGTGCGATCGGGGTGCTCACGATCAGCCCCGCGGAGAGCGCGGTCATCGCGGCGGACATCGCGTTGAAGTCGTCCAATGCGGAAGTCGGCTTTGTCGACCGTTTTACGGGCACGCTCATCATTTCCGGCTCCGTCTCCGCGGTCGATTCTGCATTCACCGCCATCCGGGAATACGTCATCAACACGCTCGGCTACACCTGCTGCGAGCTGACCCGCACCTGATGAAAAAGATCATTCTGATCGGTCGGGTCGCGGCGGGCAAGACGACGCTCACGCAGGCGCTTCGCGGTGAGGAGATCCACTATTTCAAGACCCAGTACGTCAATTACCTCGATACGATCATCGATACGCCCGGAGGATATACCGAACTCCGCCAGACGAGCGGGGCGCTCGCGCTCTATGCCTATGAGGCGGACGTCGTGGGGCTCGTCCTCTCCGCAAACGAACCCTATTCCATCTTTTCGCCCTGTATCACGAGTCTTGTCAACCGCGAGGTCATCGGCATCGTCGCGGGGATCGATAAACCGGACGCCAACGTGGAGCGCGTCTCGCGATGGCTCCGCCTTGCGGGCTGCAAGAAGATCTTCCCCGTGAGCGCCGTGACGGGCGAGGGGTTGGATGACATCATCGCATACCTCGAAAAGGAGGATTGAAATACGTGAGCAAAACCAAGGTGATCGCCTTTGCGAACAACAAGGGCGGAAGCGGCAAGACGACGACCTGCTCCAACGTGGGCTGCGCCATGGGACTTGCGGGCAAGCGGACGCTGATGATCGACGGCGACATGCAGATGAACCTCACGATCTCTTATTTCGACGAGGAGACCGCGCTGGAATTTGCGAAGTCCGGCAAGAACATCTATCAGGCGGTCAAGGAGGAGAAGGATCTCGAGGACTGCATCGTGCCCACAAAGTTCGAGGGGCTCGACATGGTGACCTCGTCCTCTCTGATGAGCGGGATCGAATTCGAGCTCTTCCCCAAGTGGCAGCGGGAGTTCGTCCTCCGCAAATGCCTCTCCCGCGTGAAGGCGAGCGGGAAGTACGACTACATCCTCGTGGACGCGCCGCCCACGCTCGGCAGCTGGGTGATGAACATCCTCTGTGCGAGCGATCACGTCGTCATCCCCGTGGAGGCGAGCCCGTGGGGACTGTTCGGACTTGCCAACATGTTCGAGTTCTGCAATCTCTCCAAACAGCTCTCGCCCGGGACGGAGATCCTCGGAATCGCGATCACGAAGGCGAATGAGCGGAAGAAATATTTCAGGCAGACCGTCGAGACGCTGAAAGAGCTGGAGGATACGCGGCTCTTCGAGACGTATATCCGCATCGACAGCGCGATCGAGTGGTCGCAGGACAGCAGCGAGCCCGTTGTGGCGTTCAAAAAGAGCAGCCGCAGCGCAATCGAATATACGAATCTGACAAAGGAGATCATGAAGTATGCCGATCGGTAAGAATGCAATCAAGAGAGTGGAGAACAACGGTTATTCCAACGTGCAGACCTCTGCGCCCGATATGGAGAACAGCGAGATCCTGCAGGAGAACGGGACCAAGACGGAACAGCCCGTAAAGCAAGCCAAGAAAAAGCCGTCTCCGCAGAGAAAGGATGGGTTTGCCCGTTACTCCGTCGGAATGGAGCTGCCCTACTGGCTCCTTTGAAGCATGCATCGACGAAAGCCCTTCCCCCAAGGGCTTTCTTTCTATCTCATTTGATTTTTCAGGAGGAACATCCATGATCGACGATACTGTTTTCAAAAACCCGCCCGCCCGCTTCCGCGCGAAGCCCTTCTGGGCGCTCAACGGCGAACTCAAACGCGAACATCTCAAATTCCAGATCGAATGTATGAAGAAGATGGGCTTCGGCGGCGCGTTCCTGCATGCGCGCACGGGGCTCGTGACGGAATACATGTCCGACGAATGGCTCTCTCTGCTCGGCTACGCGGCGGACGTCCTCCGCGAGAACGGCATGGAGGCGTACCTCTATGACGAGGACAGATGGCCCTCCGGCACCTGCGGCGGGCTCGTGACCGAGACGAAGGAGTTCCGCGCCAAGTCGATGGTGTATGACGTCGTAGAGCGGGGCTCCTACACCGAGCCCGAGAACTTCCTCGCGCTCTTTGCGGTCACCCTCGAAGACGGCGCAGTCAAGACCTACCGCAGGATCCGCGACGTCTCGGAGGGCGGAGAGGGGGAGACCCTTTTGTGCTTCTCCTATCTCTATATGCTCCCCGATACCTTCTATAACGGGTATACCTATGTCGACACGATGAACCGTGCCGCGACGGAGCGCTTTCTCGAACTCACGCACGAGCGCTACCGCGCCGTCCTCGGGGAGAAGTTCGGCAAGGAGATCATCGGGATCTTCACAGACGAACCTCACCGCGGCTCCCTGCTCAACGGGTTCAGCCGCAAGGAGGACAAGCGGCTGATCGAGATCCCCTATACGTATTGTCTCTTCGACGAATTCGCAAAGCGCCGCGGATACCGCATCGAGGATCATCTGCCGGTGCTCTGGTTCGGGAAGGCGGGGGAGCCCTTCTGCAAGGAGATGTACGACCTCATCGAGGTCGAAGAGGAGCTCTTCCTCGAAAACTACGCGATCCCTTACCGCGACTGGTGCAAGAAATACCGGCTCGTCGTCACGGGGCATGTCCTCCATGAGGACAACCTCGCCGCGCAGACGACGATGTGCGGAAGCGTCATGCGCTATTACGAATATATGGACTTCCCGGGCATGGACAACCTCACCGAGGAGAACTTCTCCTACAACGTGCCCAAGCTCGTCTCATCCGTTGCCCGCCAGCTCGGCAAGGAGGCCGTGCTCGACGAGCTCTATGCCGCGACGGGCTGGAAGATGCGGCTCGCCGATTATAAGCGCACGGGAGACTGGCAGAGCGCGGGCGGCGTCACCCTGCGCTGTCCCCATCTGAGCTGGTACACGATGAAGGGGGAGGCAAAGCGCGACTACCCCGCCTCCATCCTGCACCAGTCGGGCTGGTACAGAGACTATCATCTCCTCGAAGACTACTTTGCCCGCATGCACTACCTTCTCTCCGAGGGCGAGTCCATGACGGACACCGCGATCGTCAATCCCATCGAGTCGACATGGGGCCTGACCAACCAATACGCCTATCACGACGCCTTTCTGGCAAATGCCGAGCTCTACCGCAAGATCGAGGGGGAATATTACGGATTGTACCGCGATCTCCTCATACACGGCTTCGAGACGGACTATCTCGACGAGGGCGTCTTTGCGGAGCACGGCAGAGTCGAGGGCGGCAAGCTCTTCTGCGGGAGAGCGGGGTACCGCAGGATCATTCTCAACGGCAACCTCAACCTGCGCTCCACGACGCTTGCCGCGCTGAAGGCCCTGCTTGCGCAGGGGGGCACGGTCATCGTGGCGGGGGATCTTCCCCGCTATCTCGACGGCGTTCCGCACGACTTCACCTCCGAGCTCAAGGGGGCGGTCGTCTGCGGGTTCGCGCCCGAAAAGGTGCGCGCGCTGCTCGCGGAGGGGG
>CANPZH010000089.1 GCA_947589335.1 uncultured Clostridia bacterium
AGTGGCGCGTCAGCGCCGAAAGGGTTTTGAACCCTTCAGTCACTCACTTCGTTCGCGACAGCTCCCCTAACAGGGGCGCCAAGGTAAAGAGGATACGTCATTCCGCGCCGCGCCGAATCAAGTAGGCATATATCGGGCGGTCCGGAAAGGAACGCGGGCGGTCGGGGAGCGCATATCAATATATATCACCATTCATGCGGCAAGGAGGGGATCTACGGACAGCGGCAACAGGAAACCCGCAAAAGAAACGGCTCCCGTCTCACGGCGGACGTGCAAAAATTATATGATCGTGCGGCACTTCGTCGGCGACAAGGAGTTCCGTGCGCTCTGGGCGGAGCTCGCCAAGCGGCAGGCGATGAGGGGAGAGAAGTAGCCCGCTTCCGCCGATCCGAATCCGTTCGGATCGGCGGCTCTTTTTATTCAAGTAGAGCGCAAAAAAGGGGCAATGGGGCTCGGAAAGCGCATATGATAACATGTTGCGATCCAAAATCTGAGGAGGCTCCTTTGAACATGAAATCAAAGCAAACACAGTCAAATCGCGCAGGGCTGTATCTGCGGCTGTCGAAGGACGACGAGCGCGCGGGCGAATCCCTCTCCATCGAGAATCAAAGGCGTATCCTCACGGAGTATGCGCGCGAACACGGTCTGACGGTCTGCGATGAGTACGCCGACGACGGATACTCGGGAACGAATTTCGACCGTCCCGGCGTGCAAAGACTGCTTTCGGATGCGCAGACAGGGAAGATCGACACGATCCTCGTGAAAGACCTCTCCCGCTTCGGGCGCAACTACATTCAGGTGGGGCAGTATCTCGACTACATCTTCCCCGCATACGGGATCCGCTTCATTGCTCTTAACGACAACGTGGACACCGCGGACAGGGGCTCCGCGGCGATGGACATGATGCCGATCATGAACGTCTTCAACGAGTGGCATGCCGCGAATACGAGCAAAAAGATTCGGGCGGTGTTCGAGGCAAACCAACGCGCGGGCAAGTACACGAACTGGAGCTATCCCTACGGCTACAGGGCGGGGAGCGACGAAAAGCGGACTGCCGTCATCGACGAAGAGGCGGCAAACGTGGTGCGAAGGATCTACGATCTGCGCCTGCAGGGAAATTCGGCGCGGACGATCGCCGTGATCCTGACGGACGAGGGGATCCCCAACCCCGCGGCGCACTACACGCGGCGCGACGGCAAAAAAAGGGAGCGGAACTGTTCGCCGTTCTGGGCCCCGAAGACGGTGCGTTGGATCCTTTCCAACCCCACCTACCTCGGCAGCACAACGCAGCACAAGACGACGCGGGTCTCCTACAAGAATCATAAGCTCGTCCGCGTGCCCGAAAGCGAGTGGATCGTCACCGAACACGCGCATGAGCCGATCGTCTCCGAAGACATTTGGGAGCGGGTGCAGGCGACTTACGTGTCGGGGCGCGGAAGGGCGGACAAAACGGGAAAGGTCCACCCGCTGTCGGGCCTCGTCGTCTGCCCCGATTGCGGGAAGAAACTCAAGCGCAAGGCGGGGAGGAAGGGCGGCTGCTTCGTCTGCCGCACCTATGCCGATCTCGGGAAGGCATATTGCACCTCTCACCGCATTCCGGAAGAGGAGCTCGAGGCGCTGACGCTCGGCGACCTTCGCACCTTCGTGAGCGAAAAGATCGACGAAGAGCGGGCGAGGGAAGAATTTTTGCGGGAGAGGGCAAAGGCCGATCCCGCCGGGGAGCAGCTCAAAGCGTATCAAAGGAGACTGGAAGAGCTCGACAGGCTCTTGCAGTCCGCATTCGAAGAGAAGGTCTTGAAAAACCTGCCCGAGAGCGTCTTTGCGGGGCTATGCGAGAAGTACCGCTCGGAGAGAGAAAGGATCCTGAAGGCGAAGGAGAATGCCGAAGCGCGGCGTCCTCAGGGGGAAGAGAGCGGCGCGGAAGCGTACGTGCGGAGACTCAAGCGCTACATCTCGGGCGAACGTCTCTCGCGCGAAATGTGCCGCGAGCTCATCGACGGCATCACGGTGGGCGAAGCGGGAGAGGGCGGGGAGCGGGAGATCCACATCTATTATAAATTCCGCCCTTAGCGGGCAATGGACCCTTCCGCCGTCCCATAACGCACAGGCACAACGGGGCCTGTCGGCCCCGCGGGAGAAGTCGGACCCACGGGCGCGACGGGCCCTGCTGGAGAGATCGGACCCACGGGCGCAACGGGTCCCGCGGGAGAGACCGGACCCACCGGCGCAACGGGTCCCGCGGGAGAGACCGGGCCCGCGGGCGCAACCGGTCCCGCGGGAGAGACCGGACCGACCGGCGCAACGGGCCCCGCGGGTGCGGACGCGACGATCACGCCGGCTGCCGCAGTCGCCACCGTTCCCGCATCCGGCGCGACGAACGACGAGCTCGCAACGGCGGTCAACGCTATCATCGCCAATCTGCAGACGGCAGGGCTGATGGAGACCTGAGAGAGAAGATCCACGGGAGATTTCCGTGGATCTTTTCTACGCCGCGGGGGGTCAGCGCTTTGACAAACGGGCGCGTTTCTGCTATAATCGTACCGTTGGACCGGGGAATCATGGGTATGGAAGGGAAAGAATGGCTGCAAAAATTGATCCGGCACATCAAACGCCCGCAGGGATGGGGGCTCATCGCGCTGTGTCTTCTCTTCGTCTCCGTGCTCACCGTGACGGTCTATCTCATCGTGCATCCGCCCGAGGGCGCAGAGCCCGTAGCGTACGTCTTTTACGGCCTCTCGGCGGTTTTGCTCGGGTATCTCATCTATATCTTCATCCGCAATCTCAGGGAGATGTACGCCGCCGTCGCCGAGAAGAACCTCTTCGTCGGGCGGCTGAAGAACGACTATGAATACCGCACGCTGATCTTCTCGCTGATCGCCTGCGTGGTCTCCGCGGGGATCACCGTCTATTATTTCACCCTGTTCGGATTGTCCATGTCCGTCTGGTACGGAACGCTCGCCTTCTACTATGGGGCGCTCGTGCTGACCCGCGGAGGGACCTTGCTCTCCCGCAGGATCGGCAGATGGCGGCACGAGAGCCCCGCACAGATCAAAAAGCGCGACGCGGAGGCCTTTCTCGGGAGCGGCGCGATGCTGACGGTCATGGCGTTCACCTTCTCGGCGTCTTTGGCGCTGATGGTGGCGCAGGACCGCCATGTGGAGTATGCCGGGCTCACGATCTATGTCGCCGCGTTCTACGCCTTCTGGAAGGCCGTCTCGGCGGTCGTCAATTTGTTCAAGGCCCGCAAGCGGGAAGATCTGACCGTGCGGGCGCTCAGAAACGTCAACATCGCAGACGCGCTCATCTCCGTCATCGCGCTGCAGGCGGCAATGCTGCAGCAGTTTCTCGGCGCGGCGGAGGCGCTCAACCCGCACATCTTCAACGCCGTCACGGGCGGGATCGTGATCGTGCTCATCGTGGTCATCGGGTCGAATATGATCGTCAGGGGATACCGCAGGCTCTGCGAATTGAGAACGGGAAGTCCGGATGAAACGGCTCCGGAGGATATCGGGCCGCAGGAGGAAGAATAAATGGAACGTTATGCTTGGAAGGGCAGGATCAAGGCGGGCATGAAGGAAGAGTATGTGCGCCGCCACCGCGAGATCGGGGAGGAGATGATCCGCGCGCTGAAGGAAGCGGGGATCCGCAACTACACGATCTGGTGCTCGGGCGACGAATTGTTCGGCTATTACGAGTGCGAAAAGGGGATCGAATACGCCGCAAGATCGCAGGCAATAAGCCCTGTCGTCAAGGCGTGGGACGTCTATATGCAAGACGTCCTCGAGATGGAGAAGGACCCCGTCACGGGCGCACAGCCCCTTTTGGAACAGGTCTTCTTTTTGGAGTGAAACCGCGCGGGAGGGAACGCCATGCTGTTCGGCGGAGATAAGTTGTACATGATCCCTTCCTCCTCATCCGTGCAGTGCATGGGCTTTCTGCTTTCGGGAGGGGGAAAGGTCATCGGGATCGACGCCTGTTCGGAATACGAGGCGGAGGTCCTCGAGCGCACGGCGCTCGCGCTCGGCGGGCGCGTCGACTGCTGGTTTTTGACGCACGCCCACTTCGACCATATCGGCGGGCTCATCGAACTATTGTCCCGCGGCCGCGTGCGGGTGGAGAGCGTCTGTTACGCCTTTCCGCCCATCGAATATATACAGCATGTGGAAGAGCTGTACGAGCCCCGCGGCGCACGGGTCGGGGAGCTGGAAGCTCTGCTGAAGGAGCGGGGAGTGCGGGTCCTCCGCGCCGAAAAGGGGAGGGCGGTTAAGATCGGGCATTTCCGCGTCATCCCGCTCTCGGACGGCAGCGCGGTGGGGGAGGCGATCAATCCCTCGACCGTCGTCTACCGCGTGGAGACGGCGGGGGATCCCATCCTCTTTTTGGGGGACATGGACCGCCGCGCGGAGGGGAAGATCCTCGAAGAGTTTCCCGCCGGGATCCGCTGCCCCGTCGTCCAGATGGCACATCACGGGCAAGACGGCGTCTCCGAAGATTTCTATCGGCGCGTCGGCCCGAAGGTCTGCCTTTGGCCCACGCCCGAGTGGCTCTGGAACAACGACGCGGGCGGCGGCTTCGGTACAGGTCCCTTCTCGACGCTCGAGACCCGCGCCTGGATGGAGAAACTCCACACGGTCAATTACCGCTTCGGAAAGGAGGTCACGCTCATCGAGTGACCTTTGCGCACGGGATTCGGGTCTGCACCTGACTTCGTCGCTGCGCTCCTCGTGCGACGCTGCGCGTCGGGCAGGATTCGAAACGGCTGCTAATTTTTTGTCAACCACAAGATATTGTGTTTATGGGCGAAAAAGAGGCGGAAGTCAGCCACAGAATGTAGTTTGATAAAAAATCCGTGCCCCTATGATGCCCCAAACCAAATCAAAGATCTCCCGTTTTCATCGTTTGCAAGCGGCAGGGCGCACATCCTGCCGCTTAAAATTTGCGAAACCCACCTCGCAGGTTGACAACGAACGGCATTTGATATAAACTATAGCTGTTCCGAGTTTGGGCAGGAGCGAAAGAGGAAACGGCATGCGAGAAAAAATTTTTAAGGTAATTGAGGCTTCGGATGGAAATAATTTGTGGAGTAGTCTTTACGATTATTTCACGATGTTCATCATTATTTTAAGTTTGGTCCCGTTGGCTTTTAAGGAGACCTATAAGGCCTTCGAGATCATCGACTACGTCTGTGCGGCAATTTTTATCGTTGATTATTTCCTTCGCTGGTTGACGGCCGACTATAAATTCGGAAAGAGAAATGTGTCTTCTTTCTTGCGATATCCGTTCAGCTTTATGGCTCTGATAGACTTGATTTCCATTCTTCCTTCTCTTACCATTCTCAATGCGGGTTTCAAATTATTGCGAATTTTTCGGCTTATCCGCGCATTTCGCGTTTTTCGCGTCTTTAAGGCGTTCCGCTATTCCAAGAGCATCCGAATTATTGCGGACGTACTGAAAAATTCCAAACGAGCGCTCGCTTCGGTTGGGACTTTTGCGATCGGCTATATTCTCGTCTCCGCACTCATAATCTTCAATGTCGAGCCGGAATCGTTTGATAACTTTTTTGAAGCGATCTATTGGGCAACCGTCTCCCTCACAACGGTGGGGTACGGCGATATTTATCCGGTTTCGGTGGCCGGGCAAATTGTAACAATGATTTCTTCCTTGTTTGGCATTGCGATTATCGCCCTTCCCTCCGGCATTATTACTGCAGGATACATGAAAGCAATTGAAACACAGCAGGTCGAAGCCGACACGTCGAATCTCCCGAAGGAGGAACAAGCGCTTGCAGACGGTGAGCAGGCAAATCAACGCCTGGGTTGCGATAAAGATAGCCGGAACGAGCATGGGAACGACGGCTGAGCAAGTCACCTGAAAGTTCCTTGTGTTGCGTGTGCCATCCATAAAACATTTTATTTTAGATAAAAGCAGGGTGCACACCCCGCCGCTTAAAATTTGCGAATCGCCTCCGCGCATGGATTCGGACCTACACCTGACTTCGTCGCTGCGCTCCTCGTGCGACGCTGCGCGTCGGGCAGGGACTATGCGATCGCATGGTCCCCGCACTGTATGCCAAAAGAAACGGAAGGCGGTTCGCCTTCCGTTTCTTTTGGTGCACCTTCAGGGACTCGCGTCTTTGGCGGCGCGCCCCGGTTGACAATTATCAATTGTCAAGTTTGCGGCAAACTCGTCTGCTGCCATGCCGTTCGCCCACAAACCGATTGCTCCCGCAATCGCCTCCCCCCTCGAGTCCCTTCAATATTCGTATAAACGAACGGGAAGCCCCAAAAGGGACTTCCCGTTCGTTGGTGCACCTTCAGGGACTCGAACCCTGGGCCCATTGATTAAGAGTCAATTGCTCTACCAACTGAGCTAAAGGTGCATATTGGTGGTCCATCCGAGATTCGAACTCGGGACACCTTGATTAAAAGTCAAGTGCTCTGCCAACTGAGCTAATGGGCC
>CANPZH010000090.1 GCA_947589335.1 uncultured Clostridia bacterium
GTCCAAGACCTTCGTCGCCGTCTGCTATCTCGAGGGGACGTCCGTGAAGCGGGTCGCGGAGGAAGTGAAGGCAAAGCTCAAGGAGATCGACATCGACATCGTCCCCGATTCCTCCTACCTCACCCACTTCCTCGTCTCGAGGCCGTTCTCCCTGCTGAAGCAGATCGGCACGACCGAAAAACCCGACATCTTCTGCGCGAAGATCGCCGAAGGACGGGTCGGGATCCTCGTCGACGGCTCCCCCATCGCCCTCACCGCGCCCTATCTGCTCGTCGAGGACTTCCAGTCGAGCGAGGACTACTTCGTCCCGCCCTACCGCGCGACCTTCACCCGTCTGCTACGCTTTCTCTCCCTCGCCGTCGCCATCTATCTTCCGGCATTCTACATTGCGGCGCAGCTCTTCAAGCTGCAGCTCTTCCCCGTGCGGCTGCTGCTCACGATCGCGGGGGCGATCCGCGATATCCCCTTCTCCCCCTCCCTCGAGATGCTGCTCGTGCTCTTCGTGCTCGAGGTGCTCAACGAGGCGAGCATCCGCATGCCGAAATACGTGGGCATGGCGCTCTCCGTCGTCGGCGCGCTCGTGCTCGGCGAGGCCGCGGTCGCCGCGGGCTTCGTCTCCACCCCCGCCATTATCATCATCGCGTTCAGCGGGATCGGGCTCTACGCCGTGCCCAATCTCATCGAGGTGACGAGCGTGCTGCGCCTTGCGATGCTCCTCGTCGCGGGGAGCGTGGGGACGTACGGCATCATCCTCGTGACCGCCTTCCTCCTGCTCTATCTCGTGACCTGCGAGAACTTCGGCGTGCCCGCGCTCGCGCCCTTCTCGCCCATGATCGGGAGGGACCTGCGCGACTCGCTCGTGAAGTACAACCTCGGCTCTCTCGGGATGCGGCCGCGCACCCTCGGCAGCAAGAACAAAAGGAGGCTCCGCATATGAACAGGATCTCTTCCCGGCAGCTCTACTTCTTCCTCGCCTGCGTCGCGCCCGTGGGGAAGCTCGTCGTTCTCCCCGCGCGGCTCGCGAGCTGTTCGGGCAACGACCTCCTTCTGCCCGCCGCCTTCCACATCGCCCTGCAGACCGCGGTCATCTTCTGCGTGCTCCTTATCGCCAAGCGGGGCAAGGACCTCTTCGGGCTCCTTTCGGGGACCTTCGGAAGGGCCGCGGCCTCCGTCCTCGTCCCCCTCTTTTCGGCGTTCCTGCTCTATGCGGGGATCCTGCCCGTGCTCGAACAGCAGATCTTCGTGCAGGGGGTCTTTTACGATACCCTGCCCTCTCTCACCGCCTTCACCCCCTTCTTCCTGTTCAGCGCCTATCTCTGCTCCAAGCCCCTCGCGGGCTGCGGACGGACATGGGACATTCTCGGGCCCATTGCCGCCGCGGGGCTTGCGGGGATCTTCGTCCTCTCCGTGGCGAACGCCGACTTCGGGGCGATGCTCCCCGCCGGCGCCTCGGGCGCAAAGGGGATCCTCGGCGGAACGGCATACACCTTCGGCTGGTTCTACGACTCGGCGGTCCTGCTCATGCTCCTCGGAAAATTCGACTATCAAAAGGGCATGGCGTGGAAGGGCGCCCTCTTCTATCTCCTCGGCGGGGCGGCGGTCCTCTTCTTCCTCGCCGTCTTCTACGGCATCTTCGAGGAGACCGCGATCAACCAGCTCTTCGCCTTCACCAAGACGAGCAAATACTTCTCGGGCATCACCGTGCTCGGCAGGGTAGACTATCTGTTCATCTTCGCGCTCTCCCTCGTCATGGCGTTCTACGTCGCCCTCCCCCTGCAGGCGGGCATCGACGGCGTTCTGCAGACGTTCGGGCGCAGAAAATACCTCCCCACCCTGCTCGCGGCCGGGGTCAACGCGCTCTTCTTCGTCTTCACCGTCCTCTTCGACTTCCGCTTCGTGCGCGTCATGGACTTCATCACCAAGACGGCGTTCTGGGTCTTCCCCCTCTTCACCGTCCTCATTCCGCTCTTGTGTCTGCCCCTCGGGAGGAACCGCCGTGAACGCGCGTAAATTCCTCAAGACCGTCCCCATGAAGGTCTACGCCCTTCTGACCGCCCTCGTCATCCTCTCCTTCTTCTCCAACGATTTCGGGCTCGTCGACATCCAGAAGACCGCGATCATCCTCGCCGCCGGCATCGACCGCACCGAGGACGGACAGTTCTCCCTGACCTCCCAGATCGCCGTTCCGAAGGGCAGCGACCGCGCAATGGGCGGCACGACGACGGTCGACATCCACACCGTGGGCAAGACCGTCTCCGACTGCGTCTCCCTCACCTTCGCCGAGACGGGCTGGGTGCCCAAGCTCGTCTTCTGCAACCTCATCGTGCTCGGCGAGGACGCCGCCAAGGAGGACACCCTCTCCTTCCTCGACTATTTCCTGAGGAACGAATATATGAACGACTCCTGCCTTCTGACCGTCTGCGAGGGCAAGGCGCAGGATCTGATCACCTCCGAGAGCGCGACCGACGACTCGAGCTCGATGGCGATCGTGAAGCTCTTCTCGGACGCCGCGGAAAAGTCGGGACAGGTGGTCCCGAATACCTTGAAGGACTTCGCGATCGGCTGTTTCGGGAAGAGCCGCTCGGGCTATCTGCCCTACATCCGCGCGCAGACGCAGCGGGGTGCAGACGGCACTCCCTCCCATGCCGCCAACGGCGGAGACGAAGAGGAAGAGGAACAGAAGGTGTACAGCGCGGAACAGACCGCGATCTTTTCGGAGGGCAGAATGGTCGGGCTCCTCCCCCGCGAGCAGACCCTCGCCTACAGCCTGCTCAAGGGGAAAGTGGAGGCGGGCACCTTCAACGCCGAAGACGGGGGAAAACCCGTCACGCTCGCCATTCTGCAGAACGGCGGAGGCGTCTCCCTCGACATGAAGGGAGCCCCCAAAGTCAGGGTCTCCATCGACGTCGTGGTGCGCTTCTGCTGCCGCGGCAACAGCGCCCCCATGGAGGAGATCTCCTCCGACACCGTCCCCGAAGACGTGCTCAAAAGCGCGAAGGAGCTCCTCACGGGCCATGTGCGGGGGCTCTGGAAGACCTGCACGGAGGCGGGCTGCGACCTTCTGAATTTGAAGCGCGACCTCTTCCGCTCTTCGAAACAGACATACGAGGCGTGGAAGGACTACCTCCCCGCCGCCGCGGAGATCGTGATCGAGGCGGAGGTCAAATCGACAAAATGACCTCCCTCCCCCGCAAAAAAATTCTTCGGAAAAATTTTTCCGAAAACGCTTGACAAATGGGAAATCTATGCTATAATGAAGGCACAAAAAGAAAATAACTTTCATGAAATGTTATTCTTTGACAAGGGAGACCACTCCGATGGACAGGTTCATTCGGTAACTCGGAACAAGCGGAAGGAACGGGCGGGAAAGCCCGGAGCGCCGCAACGGTTTCCAAAACTCATATCGGGAGGTACGACGATATGTTGAAAGTTTTTCCCAAAGGCTTGAAGATCAAGTAGAAGGAGGACACGCCAATGTACCATGAAACGAAAGGGGCGAATGGATAATTCGGCTTCCCCACACGAGGGCGGACAGGTGCCATTGCCGCCGAGGGAAGGAATCCCACAGCACGAAGTCGAGTGAATCCCCGCAAAACGCGTAGCTCCCCCATCGCTTGACCGGTAAGCGGATGGATCTGACGCAGGGCGCCCCGACGGACAACTGAATCGGAAAGGACCCTTTGCACGCCGTGCAAAGGGTTTTTTCGCGCGCCTTGAAGGGAACAAATAAAAATCGGCAAAATCTGCCAAACAAAGACGGAATCTCCCGCCGACCGCCAATTCTCCTTCTTTATAATGGAGAAAATGCTATTCCGAGGTGGTTTCATGAAAAAACCGAGCTTCCGTCTGCCCCCGGTCACCCTCAGATCGGCGGGGAAATATTGCGCCCTCTTTGCGGGCTTCGTGCTCGCAAATTTCGCGCTTCCTTTCAGAGAACCGTTTGCCTTTCCGCTCTTTTATGCCGCGCTCTGCTGCGGGTTCGATCCCTTTCTCGCCGGCGCGGGATACCTCGTCTCCTCCGCCGTCTCCCTCTCCGCGCTTGCCTCTCTCTCCGCCGCGCTGCAGGCGGCGATCCTCATTCCGGTCTTCGTTCTGTACAGGAAATACCGCCGCGTGATGCGGTTGGAGCGGCTCGTCTATCTCGCCGTCGCGCAGGTCCCCTTTCTCTTCCTCTTCCCCCATGCGGGATATGCGGTCTTCCCCTTTTCGCCCCTTTTACAGAAACTCGTCCTCGCCGTCTTTCTCTTCCTTCTCTCCGCGTTCTATGAGGGCGGGCTCGATTCCCTGCTCCACCGCGTCTTCCGCTGCCGCATGACCGCGGGACAGCTCACGGAGCTCGTTCTTCTGTGGCTTGCGCCCGGGCTCGGGCTCATCGGCGCGCTCGGGGAGACCGTCTTCCTCTGCGCGGCCGTCGCCGCCCTGCTCGCCGCCGTCCTCCTTCTGCGCGGTCCCGCGGCGATCCCCTTCGCGATCGTCCTCTCCGCGCCCCTCTGCCTCGCGCAGGCGAGCGTTCTCCCCCTCGCGCTCTTTGCGGTGTATGCCTGCTTCGCCCTCCTCTTCTCCGCATACGGGCGCTTCCCCGCCGTCCTCGGCTTCGTCCTCTCCTACCTCGGGGCGCACTTCTTCACGGGGGCCTACTTCGGGAGCGCGGGAGAGATCGTCCTTGCCGTGCTCCCCTGCGCCCTTGCGGCGGCGATCGCCCTCTGCCTGCCCGAAAAGTGGTACCGCGAGGCGAGACGGAGCCTCCTCTTCTACCGCGAGCGGTCTCTCCCCCGCATCGCCATCAACCGCAACCGCCGCGCCGTGGGCGAGCGGCTGTATGAGGTCTCCTCCCTCTTCCGCGAGATCGAGGGGGCGTTCTCGGAGGAACTGCCCGAGGACAACGCGCCCGCGCAGATCTGCGAGAAACTGCGCGCCTCCCTCTGCGCGGACTGCCCCGGGCGGATGCGCTGCGAGGAGTCGGACGTCTATGCGGGCATGGAGAAGCTCGCCGCCGTCGGCTATGCAAAGGGACAGGTGAGCCTGATCGACCTCCCCGACGGCATCGGCTCCCTCTGCGGGAACGCCGCGGGGCTGCTCTTCGCCTGCAACAAACTGCTCGCGACCTACCGCATGCAGGCGCGCGAGCTCGAGACCGCCCGCGAGGGCCGCAAACTGCTCGCGGAACAGGCGCACGGCGTGAGCGAGATCCTCAGGGACATCGCCCTCGAACAGAGCGAGGAATACTCCTTCTCGGAGGGGGAAAACGCCCTCTCCCGCGCACTGGGAGCCGCGGGGATCCTGAGCTCCGAGATCTTCGTCTACGGCGACGGCGCGACGCTCACGGTGAGCATGACCCTCGCGCCCAACGTCAACGGAAGGCTCCTCTGCGCGGTGGCGGGAGACGCGCTCGGCGCCCCGCTCGCCCTCGCCGAAAAGATCCCCCTGACCGCCAACCGCACCTGTTACATCCTGAGGCGCAAGCCCGAATTCGACGCCGCTTTCGGCATCGCCGCCAGACCGAAAGAGGGCGAGACCTTCAGCGGGGACGCCTACTCCGTCCTCAGGATCGACGAGCGCCGCTTCCTCGTCGCCCTCTCCGACGGCATGGGCAGCGGCGAGAACGCGCGGGAGGTCTCCGACAGGACGCTCTCTCTCCTCGAGAGCTTCTATAAGGCAAAGATGCCCTCCGAGACGGTGCTTACGACCGTCAACCGCCTCATCGCCTTCTCCCCCGAAGAGACCTTTTCCTGCCTCGACCTCGCCGCCGTCGACCTCGACACGGGAGAGGCGGACATCGTGAAGATCGGCTCCCCCGTCGGGTTCATCCTCTCCGATGAAGAGCTCCGCGTGCTCGAGGGGGATTCCCTCCCCATCGGCATGCTCGACGCCGTCCATCCCGCCACCATGCACGCGAAGATGAAGGAGAACGACTTCATGCTCTTCATGAGCGACGGCGTGACCTCCGCCTTCGGCTCCTCCTCCGAACTCTATGCCTATCTGAGCGGGCTCCGCCCCGTCAACCCGCAGTCCCTCGCCGAGGAGATCCTGGAAAAGGCGCTCGGGCTCTACCGCGGCAACGCCGAGGACGACATGACCGTCGTCACCGTCAAACTGCTGAAATCCGCCTGATTCCACGAGGGATCAAAGAGACATTATTTCCGGATCGGTCATATGAAATAATGCGCACTACAAGCAGGCGTTTTCCCCGGATATGATACCCCGAACAAATATGCACCGCAAGCAGGCGCGGCGCGGCATTCTGCCGCGCCGCGCCGTCCTTTACGTCATGTTGTCCCGCCTTATTACTGTCATGGTTCCTTGGGCGGCACGAGGAGCGCATGCGACGAAGTAGCG
>CANPZH010000091.1 GCA_947589335.1 uncultured Clostridia bacterium
CGGATCATTTTCAATACTCCTGTTGCCTACGGCGGCAAACAGAATGAAATTCCGCCTATGGGAAATACATTCCTCACCATTTATCAGGGCGGAAAGACTTATTCGCTCGGCCACCGTTTTATCGGCGAGGGCGAAAACTATTATGCCTTCCAAACGAGCGAGCTTGCGGAAAAAATCACCGAGCTCGCCATAGCAATGGGGGCTTTTGAAAATACGGATTAAAGCGATCCCATTTTAATTTCATGAAGTGATGAAAAGGCGAGGGCTGTTTGTCCTCGCTTTTCGCATGCGAAAATATCCAAAGGGACTACTTCGCGCTACGTCCGTATAAACAAATGGGAAGCCTCAAAAGAGACTTCCCATTTGTTGGTGCAACCAAAGGGACTCGCGCCTTTGGCGGCGCGCCCCGGTGAACAGCACACCGTGCTGTTCAGTTTGCGGCAAACCTGTCTGCTATCATACCGTTCGCCCGCAAACCGATTGCTCTTGCAATCGCCTCCACCCTCGAGTCCCTTTGGAAATTCGTATACACAAATGGGAAGCCTCAAAAGAGACTTCCCATTTGTTGGTGCAACCAAAGGGACTCGAACCCCCAGCCTTCGGTTCCGTAGACCGACGCTCTATCCAATTGAGCTATGGATGCAAAAAATATACGCCGATGTGTGCCGGACGGAGAGCGGCCAAGCTCTGAATCCTTAAACATTATATCCCGTCGAGCTGCGTTTGTCAACGGATTTTTGCGCCCAAAATGAGATATCCACAGAAAAATTTGTGTTGTGGATAACTTTTCGACAAATTTTGCCGGTAATATTCAAAGAAGCGTTCGCAAAGTGGAGAAAAAGGTCGAATCGTGGAAAAACTGTGGATAACTTTTTGGATTTTTTGTCGGTCGGCGGCGATAAAAATACGAATTTATACAGATTTTGTGGAAGAATGTCGGGAAAATCCCACGTTTGCGGCGACAAATTTCGACCGCTTCAAACAGCATGTCCGCTTTTTGACGCCCCGAAAGCCGCTATAATATCAGGCGCCGAGGGGGGAGAAGATGACCGTCTATGTGGAATACGCGTTTGCTGAGAATTTTTTGTTGGACGGACTGCTCGTCTTCCTTGCGCTCAGGTGCGTGCGGGCGAAGACGCGGCCTTGGAGGATCCTCCTGTCGGCGGCGATCGGCGGGGCGGAGGCGCTGCTCTTTCCGCTCTTCCGTCTCCCCGCGTGGTGCGCCGTCCTCGTCAAGGTCCTCGGCGGCATTTTGCTTATCCTGCCGGCCGTCTCCCGCGGGACGTTCCGCACCTATCTCGCGGCGGCCGTCTCCTTCTTTGCGATGACTTTCCTGCTCGGCGGCCTGTTGACGGCGGCGTCCTCCTTTTCGGACGTCACCTATACCGACGGGGCGGGATATCTCATCGGACGCGCTCCCGTCGCCGTCGTCCTCGCGGGAGCCGTGCTCTTCGCTGTCGCCGCTCTTTGGGCGGCAAGGGCTCTCTACCGATACCGGAAAATCAGGCGCGGGCTCTTCCCGTGCAGTCTGACGGCGGAGGGGAGGACCGTCCTCTGGAGGGGGCTTGCGGACAGCGGCAATCTGCTCTCCTTCCGCGGAAGACCCGTCTGCGTGATCTCCGCGCTCTCCGCGCTCGCGCTCTTCCGCGGTCAGAGCCCGCTCGGGTGCATGACGGTCACGACGGTCGCGGGGAGCCGCGATTCGCCCGTCTTTGCCGCCGAACGGATGGAGATCGGCGGGAGACGGTATGAGAACGTGCTGTTTACCGTCGGAGAGCTCAATACAAAGGAGTACCAAATCATCCTGCATACTGCGTTTACGGAGGGGAGCGATGAAAATGCCCGATCTGTTGAAAAAACTGCTGCAACGGCTCACGGGGAGTGAGAACGTCGTCCACTATCTCTGCGGGAGCGAGGCGCTGCCCCTGCCGCTTTCTCCCGAGGAGGAGGCGGACCTGCTCGGAAAACTCTCCGCGGGGGAGGAGGCGGAGCTCGTCAAGGCACAGCTCATCGAGCACAACCTCAGGCTGGTCGTCTACATCTCCCGCAAGTTCGAAAATACCGGCGTCGACCCGGACGATCTGATCTCCATCGGGACGATCGGGCTCATCAAGGCCATCAATTCCTTCCGCACGGACAAGAACATCAAACTTGCTACATACGCCTCCCGCTGTATCGAGAACGAGATCCTCATGTATCTGCGGCGCACGGTCAAGCTCAAGAGCGAAGTCTCCTTCGACGAGCCCCTCAACACCGACTTCGAGGGCAACGAATTGCTGCTCTCCGACGTGCTCGGCACCGACAGCGACGTCGTCTACGGCGGCGTGGAGAGCGGCGTCGAAAAGGAGCTTCTGTCCGAGGCGCTCGGGCGGCTCCCCGAACGGGAGCGGAAGATCATGTACATGCGCTTCGGCCTGGGCGGAAGGGAGGAGATGACCCAAAAGGACGTTGCGGACGTGCTCGGGATCTCGCAGAGTTATATCTCGCGGCTGGAAAAAAAGATCATCGAGCGGCTGAAAAAGGAGATCTCCAAACTCGTATAAAAGCGCGCCGTTTGCGGATACTTGTTCTACATAGGAGGAAACGGCATGCTGCAAAAGGTGGTGATATGCGGGGTAGACACCGCGGGGCTTCCCAAGCTCTCCGCGGAGGAAAACGAGGCGCTCATGCGGGCGCTGAAGGCGGGGGATGAGAAGGCGCGGGAGAGGTTCATCGTCGGGAATATGCGGCTGGTGCTCTCCCTCGTCAAGAGATTCTGGGCAAAGAACGCCGCCGCGGACGACGTCTTTCAGGCAGGCTGCGTCGGGCTCATCAAGGCGATCGACCACTTCGACCTCAAATTCGGCGTCAAGTTCAGCACATACGCCGTGCCGATGATCCTCGGCGAGATCAAGCGGTTTCTGCGGGACGGCAACTCCCTGCGCGTCTCCCGCTCCATCCGCGATACCGCATACCGCATTCTGAAGGTGCGGGAGAGCATCGAGGAGAGGGACGAGGAGGCGACGATCTCTAAGATCGCCGAGGAGATGCAGGTCGCCGAGCGGGAAGTCGTTTATGCCCTCGACGCCATCTCCGATCCCGTCTCCCTGTACGATCCCGTCTACAACAAGTCGGGCGACACGTTAGAGCTCATGGACCAGCTCTACGACGAGACGCAGAGCGACGAGATCTGGACGGAGAGGGTCGCGCTCAGGGAGGCGATCAACCGTCTCGGGGAGCGGGAAAAGAAGATTCTGATGCTCCGCTATTTCGAGGGCAAGACGCAGACGGAGATCTCCGCAGAGGTCGGGATCTCGCAGGCGCAGGTCTCCCGCCTCGAAAAAAACGCGCTCGGCGCGATCCGTAAGGAAATTTCGTAAACTTTTCCTCCCGCCGCGCATAGAATGTTAGCGTGGAAACGAGTTTTTTGGAATTGAAGCAAAAACAGGTCGTCAATCTCTGCGACGGCAAGGAGCTCGGCAAGGTCTGCGACGTGGTGTTCTCCTTCCCCGAAGGCAAGGTGCAGGGGATTGTCGCTCCCGGCGGAAAGGGGTTCCGGTGGGGGAAGGCCGACCTGTTCATCGACATCAAGGATGTGACCAAGATCGGCGTGGATACCGTTCTCGTCGAGATCCGTTCCGCACCCGGGAAACCAGAGAAGGGCAGACGGAAATGGGCGCCTCCCGAGAACTCCGCGCCCGAGCCCCGTCCTTCGCCTCCGCCTTTCTATCGGGGAAACGACCGCCGCGATTACGGCGAATATGAGTAAAAAGCAGGGAATATCCCTGCTTTTTGACGTTTTGCATAGTATTATGCGTGACATAAATGGGACCGAACAAGCGGAAATCCCGCGGATCTTCTCGGAAATCAGTCGGGTTCGCGGTAGCAGTCGCACGCCCTGCCGTCGGGGAGGAAGCCCGTATCGAGACATTTCGGGCAGGCGTATTTCGGAAGGAAATCCTCCTCGGAAAGGTGCAGCCGGAGGAGCGCCTCCGCCCGTGCGCGCCTGCTCTCTTCGAGCTTTGCCCGAAGCTGCGCTGCCGTTTCGGGGGAGAATACTTCCGCCTTGGCGAGTTCGATCTCGCCCTTTTTGACGGCGGCGTCCGCCATGCGGAATCCCTCGTCTCTCTCCGCGCTCTCTCTGGCGCGCTCTGCGGCGGATTCCGCCCTGCGGCGCAAGACGGCATAGTGGTGCTCCCGCTCCGTCCGCCTGTCGGCGGCGACTGCCGCTTCGCTGCGAAATTCCTGTTTGGCGGAGGAGACGCGCTCTCCGATGTCGCCCGGGGCCCGGATGCCCGTGCGCTTCCATTCGGAGAGCAGTTTGTTCATGTAGGAGAGCGGATTCGACGCGCCCGCGCTGCGCCTTGCGGCCTCGAGGATCATCTCGGGAGAGAAGCTCCAGCTCTGCCATGCGGCGACCATGTCGAGGACGCTCGCCGTCTTGTTGACGACGCCGCAGACCGTCTGCACCGACTGCAGGATCGCGAGCTGCCGCTCACGGGCTTCGCAGTAGCGGCGGACGCCCGTCCCGTCTACGATGCCGTCCGAATAGAGCTTGTCGAGCAGGGTATCGAGCTCGGGAAAGCCGTAGCGGAGTTTGAAGCAGAGGGAGGAGAGCTGTAGCAAACTCTCCCGGTCGTAGCCGTGTTCCAGCCATTTTTCGGCGTATTCCTCGATGTAGGCGCGGGGATTCTGCACTTTTACGCCGAGTTTCCTTGCGACGGCAAAGACGGTATCCGCGAGCTCCTCCCGCATTTTGAGGTACTCTTTCGCCTCCGCGGCCGTGCGGATCCCCTTGTCGGCGAGTTCCGAAAGGAGGAGGTCGAGGGAGGGAAGGGTCCCTTTCTTGAGGACGCCGGCACAGGCTGCGACCGCCTCCGCCGTGAGCCCGTTCGAGAGCCACTTGTCGAGGTAGGCGTAGTCCGCCTCCTGCGGCTTGCGGTAGATCCCGAGCAACGAGAAGATCTTCTGAAGCTCCCGCTCGTGGCGGTTGAAGTCGGCAAAGTTTTCCTGCACCTGTTCATAGGTGTACTTATGGGCGTCGCACAGCTGCTTCGCCTTGTTGAGGACGTGCGAAGAGGAGACCTTTTCGCCGTCTTTTTTGATGCAATATTCGACGACGAGCAAAAACGCCTGCTGCTCCATCGGGTTGTTTTCGAGGAATTCGAGGATGCGCTGCATCTCGTAGGGCTTGAAGTCCTTCCCCGCCTTCTGAAGCCTCCTCAAGAGTTCGCGGTTGAACTCGGCGTATTTTTCCGGGCGGATGGGCTTGGGCTTCCCGACCGCCGCATTCACGGGGAGATATTCGACCATCAGCGGCTCACGGGAAAGGATATGGACGAGGTCGCACTCTTCCCAGAAATCGAAGATCTCGAGAAAGCGGGCGTAGTCGAGCCTGAGGAGCTTTGCGGCGCTTGCGCCGTCGAAGTCCGACTTGCAAGAACAGAGGTAGAGCCCATAGAGATAGACGCGCACGGCGTCGCCGTTTGCCTGCGGGAGATACTTCGTAATGAACTGATTTTCCACGCTCGTGAACATATTCGCGGTAAAATCTTTGGAAAAGGCGGAGAAGGACATATTCATTCCTCACGATATGCTTGCTTTTTTTCTCAAGCCGTTGTATAATAGTATAGCACACCTTCGGCGCAAAAGCAATGCGTTTTTTGCGGCGGAGAAATAAATTTCCGGAAGAGCGCATGATTTTACTCCACACCTCCGATCTTCACATCGGCAAACGGCTCAAAGCCCGCGAACGTCTGCCCGAACAAATCGAAGTTCTCGATGAGATCGCCTTGATCTGCGAGCGGGAAAACGTCTCGGTCGTCTTGATCGCGGGGGATGTGTTCGATACCTATCTTCCCCCGGCCGAGGCGGAGGAGGTCTTTTACCGCGCGATGAAAAAACTCGCGGGAGATACCCGCGCGGTGGTCGTCATCAGCGGAAATCATGACGACGGCGTCCGCCTGTCCGCGGGCGCGCCCCTTGCCGAGGAGCAGGGGATCTTCCTGTTCGGAAACAGGCCGAAAATCTCAAAGACGGGAGGAGACCGCCCCGTCCGCGCCGTCGAAGCGGGGGAGAACAGCCTCGTGCTCGAGAACGCGGATGGGGAAAGAGTCTACATCAACGCATTGCCCTATCCCAACGAGGCGAGGCTCAAGGAGGGGAAGACGGACGAAAGTTTCCCCGAAAAGATGGCGCGCTGGATCGCGCGCGGGGACGAAAACTACCGCGGCGACATGCCGCACATCCTCCTTTCGCACCTCTTTGTGGCGGGAGGCAGAACGAG
>CANPZH010000092.1 GCA_947589335.1 uncultured Clostridia bacterium
GTCGCCCGCGCGATCTGCCGGGCGAGGTCTGCCCGCGCGCTCACCGACTTCAGGATATTCGAGCCCAGACGCGCCGTCTTCATGTCCTCCTCCGAATCGGAGAAGGCGCGGACGTTCAGCACCGGCCTCACTTTGGAGAGCCTCGCGACCCGGGTATCGACGGTGGGCGCGATGTGGTTGAAACTGCGCCGGGACTGCCAATAGAACGCCGTATCCTCCTCCTCGATCTCGCCCGCGGGGGACAGGTCGCAGAACTGGTTCCCGCTGTAAAAATTCATGTTGAGCTGCCAGCCCCGTTCCAGCTGCCGTCTCTCCCGCTGGCGCGCGGAAAAGTCACTTGCGATCTCCCGCACCAGCGCTTCCTTCCGCCGTTTTTCCGCTTGCTCTCTGATGTTTTCGCTTTTCGTCATAACTTTCTTTCCACTCCTTCAGAAGGCGTTTCCGCTCCGATTCGAGTTCCTCGTCCGTCAGGGCGGAGTAGTCCTGCCCGTCCATGAGGAACTTGACCGCTTTGAGATCGGGCGGCACGTCCTTCCTTGTCTCTTTGCGTTTGACGAGCCTCAGCTCGCCGTCCTCCACGCCGTACTCTTCGGTGACCTCCTCGAGGGAGAAGCCGAGCGCCACTTTGAGCACGGCGTTCCTGATCTGATCTTCCTGCATATTCAACCCTTTCGGAAGCGGACGCTCCTTCCGAGTTCCCTGATCCTTCTCTCTTTGTCCTTTTTGACGGCGCTCTCCTCCCGCTTTGCGAAGGGACGCGGACGGGTCATGAGGTAATATCTCAGCTCGTCCATCGCATGGTCGTCCCGCTTGACGGGGCTCTCTCCGCTCCCCCAGAAATATCCCTTGAATTCGCGGATCATGTTCGTGCAGCAGGAGAAGATATAGAGATTGGGCAGCCCGTTGTTCGGATTGAGATAGCTCTTGACCTGCTCGATGCCGCTGAACACATCCTTGTTGACGTTGGCGTTCACCAGGATCCCCCGCTCGTAGAAGAGCTCCGAGACGCTCTTGGAGGACGCGAGGGTGCGCTGCCCCGCCGCTGGATCTATGAGCGCGGAGATCCTCCCCTTCCCGTCCCGTTTCCAGCCGATACGCTCGCTGACCGCGCGGAGCGCTTCGGCGTGGAAGTCGACGCTCTCCCCCGCGCAGTAGTGCTCCGCGACGACATAGACGTTGCCGTCGTAGTCCACCGCATACCAGTGGGCGGAGAGCGGGTTCTTGCGCCCGGGGTCGATGGAGACGGTGTCCTGCCACTCCGCGGGGACGGGGAAGGGCGGGATCACATGGACGGCTTCGTCGAACTCCGGATAGACGAGCCCCTCGCGGGTGCAGAATCTGCCGTAGCGGCGGGACTGCAGCGTCGTCTCGTCGAAGGAACCCGTGAGCAGCGCGATCTCCTTCTCCGAGAGAAAGGGGTTGTCCGCCCACTCCATGAACTCGTACCAGACCTCGGGATTCTGCCTGCGGTTGAGAAAGATCTCCTCATAGAGGAAGGTCAGCCCCTTCAGGGGGGTCATCGTGCCGAAGATGTCCCCTTCGCGGTCAAAGACGCGCATGAGCGCCTCTTCATAGATATCTTCGGGCGGCTCCTCGTCGAACCAGACGAAGTCGAGCGAGCTCCCCTGGAATTTTTCGCGCCCCTGGTCGCAGCTCTTGAACCCGATGACGGAGGTCCCGCCGAAGACGTTTTTGACGAGGATCTGGTCGACGATCCCCGTCTCCGGGCGGTCCTTCCTGCCGCTCGTCATCACGATCTCCTCGATCCAGTCGGGGCGGAGGTAGCGGAGGACCTTCTTCTGGGCGACGTCGCGCTGGACCTGCGCCGTGAGGGAGACGACCCAGCCGAAGACGTCCTTGCGGTTTTCGCGGTAAGGATGGATCCCGCGGGCGAGCCAGACCGCCTCGACGGCGCCGCACTCGGTCTTCCCCGAGCGGTTCCCGCCGAAGACCCAGCGGTTGCGTTTCGGGCAGCGGTGGAAGGCGAGCTGCTTCTCGTGGACGCGCTCTCCCGTGTTGTAGCGGGAGAGCGCGTCCTGTTCCCTTCTGCGCTTCTGCTCCTGCTCGATCGCCCTGATTTTCGTGATAATCTCATCCATTTCGCTAAAATAAATTCTTTCCCGCAGGACAAAGCGCGCTAAGATAGCGGCTATGAAACGACTCCTTCCCTGCCTTGCGATCCTCTTTCTGCTCCTGCCCTCCCCTCCCGCACGCACGGCGCACGGGGAAGAGGAGCCGCGCTATGCGGTCGCCGCCACGGCGGACGTCTGGTTCTATGCGGCGGAAAACGAGGAGAGCGGGCTCTTCCTTCTCCCCTACACCTACTATGTCCGCGTGATCCGCGAGGGGGTGCTGTACTCGGCGGTGCAGTATCTCGACGACGTCGCGCCCTATAAATCCGTCCGCGGATTCTGCAAGACGGAGGACCTCACCTTCGTGGACTTCATCCCCGAACGCCCCTATCTGCGCCGTGAGATCAAGCTCACCTACACCCTCGGCAGCGGGAATGGCATGGGCGGAGGCGCCTTCGACACCGTCGAGCGCACCTTCGTCTACTACGGCACGAGCTATGCGGGAACGGCGCGGTACTACTACGTCTTCGCCGACGGCGTCTTCGACTACGTCCCCGCCACGCAGGAGATCTTCTTCGACCTCAACACCGACTATCTGCAGTCCTCCGCAGAGGAGCTCCCGCCCGAAGAGACGCCCGAAGAGACGCCCGCCCCCGACGCCTTGAAGATCGCCATCATCTGCGCCGCCGCAGCAGCCGCCGTGCTCGTTGCGGTGTTCGTCCTCCACGGCAAGAAGCCCGCGCCCCTGCCTCAGGAGGTCTCCGAGTTCTGACCGAACACGAGCTCCCGCCGCCTGCGCTTGAACACGACCGCCCGCTCTCTCCCCTCCTTCAGCGCGCGGTACACTCTCACGAAGGGAGCGAATCCGCCGAACTCGGCAAAGAAACGCCGCTCCGTCCAGCCGCGCGCGATGAGGCGCGCGGCGACCTTCTGCAAGAGCGCGTTCTGCATGCGGAAATAGCTCCGCTCGGAGAAGGGGAGCGTCCTCCCCGCAAACCGCCCCGAAAGCTCCCCCTTCCTGCGGAAATACTTGTATTCGAGCAGAAAGAGCTCCTCCTCGGAAAATCCCTCCCACAGCTCCTCGAGCTCGCTCTTGAGGCAGGACAGCCTCTTCGCGGAGACGACCTCCTCCGCGATCTTTTCCGCCAGTCTGCATGCGTCGGCAGGCATGCGGAAAGAGAGCAGCGCCTTCACCTCCGCACCGCCGGCGACCGCCTCCGCCAGCGCGTCCAGCTTGGGATAGGCGTATAACAGCACCTTCACGTATGTATACCGCTCCATACAAACACCTCGGAAAAGAATGCAAACATTTGTTTGCTTTAACATCATAGCATGGATTGTTGACAAACGGGTGCCGATATGCCCGAAAAATCGGAAAAGTCGCAAAAAATTTTTTCGCAAGGGTTGTCTTTTCCGCGCGCGCATGTTATAATGGTCAATATGAAGAAACAAATGACGATCTTATCCGCGGCTGCGCTTGCCCTTGCGCTTGCCCTTGCGGGCGGGCAGCTTTACGGATCCGCCGAAGCCGACGGAGCGCGCACGGAGCTCTTCCTGCCCGGCAGCTATGAGCAGTATCTGCCCCTCTCCGCCCCCGCGGATGTGGCCGTGAGCGACGAATACATCGCCGTGGCGGACGGCGCTTATATCTATCTCTACGCCCGCGGCGGGGAAGAGGGCTACAAGGTGTACCGCCACCGTCCGGGCGCGAGCACGCCGATCAGCGTCTCCAAGATCCAATTCGCGGGCGACGGCAAGCTCTACCTTGCGGACACCGCGCAGGAGTTTTTCTCCCTCGATCCCGCAACGCTCGAGGTCTCCGATTCCCTGCTCTCCCTCTCCACCTTCTGCATCGCCGGAAGCGATCTCTATGCCGTGACGGTCGCCCTCTCCACGGGGACGACCATCTACCAGCTCGACATGACCCGCCCGCTCTCGATCGACGAGGCGGAGCACTCGCAGGAGCTCTCCCGCTCCCCCATCACGCCGAGCATGACGTACACGGAGGGCACGCTCGTCTGCGCCGTCACGGGGACGGCTTATCTCTATGACGGGGACACCCTCGCTCCCAAGACGACCTTCCTCCTCGACAACGACTTTACCTTCCGCCTCGAGACCGTCTCTCTCTGCGCGGAGGGCGGCATGTACTGCTATACCGACGCGCGCGGCCTGAGCGTCACGGACGCCGGCGGGAACAGCCTGCTCGTCTATGAGGGCGACGATTTCGGCGCGCTCACCTCCTGCGGAGACAAGCTCTACTGCGTGAAGGGGGCGACGGTGCGGGAGCTGACGGCCTCCGATCCTCCCGTCTACACGGGCTACGAGATCGCCGCCGCATCCGACTCGGCGAACCGTCTCTCGGGCGCGGAGGACACCGTGCGCGCCCGCGGGCTCATCGTGACAGCCGACCGCGGCAACGGACGGGTCTCCGTCTATGACGCCGAAAAGGAAAACTACTATACGATCGACTGCGGCGATCCGCTCTGCGTCGCGACGGACGGGGAGATCATCGCCGTCGGCGTCGGCAGCGAAGTCCGCGCCTACAAAAAGGGCGAAACGGATCCCTACCTCACCCATTCCGCCGAGAACCCCGTCACGGGGCTCGCCTGCGTCTATGGATCGGTCTATTACATCACCTCCCACGCCTTCGGCAAGGCAGAGGACGGCGCGCGCGAGGTCACGAGGGCAGATCTCTCCCCCGCCGCGCTCACCAGCGACGTCTTCGGCGATCTGTACGTCGCGGACGGACAGAACCGTGTGACGAAGTACACCGAAGCGGAGTTTCTCGACGCGGCGTCCGAAGGCGCGGCAGCCTCCGAGGGCTGGTCGCTCCCGTCCGGATACCGCTCCCTCCGCGCCGATTTCATGGGCAATCTCTACTATCTCTCGGGCAGCCGTCTGTACCGCAACGGCGCTCCCCTCTTTACCTTCAACGCCGCAGACGCCGTCTATTACGGCGTGAACGGCGGCCCGCAGGACCCTGTCTCCTTCGCGCTCGGCTTCGAGGACAACGCGGTCTACGTCCAGTACGGCAACTTCATGCTCCGCACGGAGGCAGTCTCCTTCCCCACCCTCTCGACGATCGCGGCGGACGGCTTCTATGCCGACCTGTTCACGACTCCGGGCAAAGACGGGCTCTCCTTCCTCGACGTCCGCGCGGACGCAACGGGGATCCTCGTCGACGTCGACAACCTCACGGAGGAGAGCGAGTGCTTCCCCTATGTGAGCTATGCGCGCACGGCGGAGGGCGGAAGGGGGATCCTGCTCGGCGAAAAGGACGGCTTCGGCCTCGTCGCGCTGTTCGAAGATCACGGCTATTCGGTCGCGCTCTACCGCCCGGAGGACTGCACGGAGGTCCCCGTCGCCTGGACGGACGTCTCCCCCGCTCTCCGGTACGCCTCGAACGACGTCTACTTCACCTACTATCCCTGCCTCGCGCCATCGCTGGCGATTTCGCGGCTCCCCCGCGCGGCGGAGCTGACCATGCTCGCCACGGTCACCGTCGGCACGGAAGACGGGTCCGGCTACGCCTACGTCCGTTACGGCAATCTCTATGGGTATCTTCCCCTCTCCTACCTGTCCGCGAGCGCGCCCGTTTCGCCCCCTGCCGACGACTACACGATCGGCTATCTCAAGGCGAGCGCGGAGGGCGTCGTCTTCCACTCTCAGGCGGGAGACGAGGTCGTCTCCGGACGCACGCAGGTGAAGATCTATGAGCTCAGGACGGGGCTCTACCGCGTCACCTTCGAGCGGGACGGCGTGGAATACACCGCGCAGGTCACCCAAAGCATGCTTGAGACGGGCAATCCGACCGTCCTGCGCACGAGCATCATCGGCATTCTTTGCGTGATCGCCGTCGGGATCATCCTCGCGTACGTCCTTCTGGTCCCCCGCAAAAAGAAGCGCTGATGTCCTCTCCCTCCGTAACACTCTTTCTGAAAATATCAAACGAAAAAGGAAACTACCGATGGCGAACTATCTTTCCCCGCTGGTATTGCAGCGTGCAGACCCCTACCTCCTGAAACACAACGGCAAATACTATTTCACGGCGACCTGCCCGCAGTACGACCGCATCGAGATCCGCTGCGCGGACACGGTCAACGGGATCGCGTCCGCAAAGGCCAAGGTGATCTGGAAAAAACATGCGGTCGGCGCCATGGCTTGCCATGTC